>JAGQIT010000976.1 GCA_020431135.1 Myxococcales bacterium
CAGCTCGACCCGCTGCGCGAAGCCCTCGGCCATCGCAGCGGCGACCTCCGGCGCGGGCCAGCCGAACCGGAGGGGGGTCGCGGCCGCGAAGGCGGCGATCCTCGCCGGGAGCTCGGCGAACGCCCGTCGCTGGGCCTCGAGAACCGCCTGGGCCTGCGCGGGGGAGAGCTGTGCGAGGAGCCAGGAGTGAAGATCCCAGGCGAGCTGGCCGTGGCGGAGCTCGTCGTCCGCGAGCCCGCGGAAGAGCCCCCGAAGCTCCTCTCCGTGGGCGCTCCGGGCCTGGTAGAGGGCGACGACCGCGGCGAACGCCTCGCCGACGCAGCCCTCGGTCGCGTTGTGCAGGGCGACCTCGAAGACGTCGTCGCGGGCGGCGTCGGCCTCCGCAGGCGGGACCTCTGCCCCCGCGGCGCGGGCGAGCTCGCTGAGGCGAGCGGCGTGGCGGACCTCATCGTCCGCGGCGGCGCGACAGCGATCGATCAGCGCAGCCGGGGCGGCGCGCAGCGTCAGCCAGCTCGCGAGCTCGTGGAAGGCGGTGACTGAGGCGCGCTCGAGGTGGGCCTGGAGGGCGAGCCAGCCGCCGGGGCTTCGCGCGTCGATGTCGGCCTCGCGGTGACCGAGCGGTCGCCGCCCCGTGCAGCCGCCGTAGAAGGTCAGGGTCGCGGTGCAGGTGACGCTGACGAGCGTGTTCTCGGGGTTCCAAGGGTCGGCGAGATGCGCGTCGTCGCCGGCTGCCTCGCACGCGTCGACCGAGTCGATGAAGACATCGCCGAGATCGTAGCGGTTGGCGATCACCGCGGTGCACGCCTGCTCGCAGCGCGCCTCGTCGTCCGCGTTGCTGCCCCGGATCTCCGCGGCGACGTCCTCCTCGAGGTCACCCTGGAAGTTCTCGACCTCGGTGGTGGACTGACAGCAGCCGCTGACGGCGACGGCGAGGAGCGCGGCGGCGATCGAGCGGAGGCAGAGGGTCGTGGGGGTCGTCGCGGAGCGGGTCACGCCACCAGTCTTCACGCCTTCTGCAGACCCCGTCAACGCGCGTCCGCGCGGCGACAGCCTGAAGCTGT
The DNA here is from genome assembly GCA_020431135.1 of Myxococcales bacterium. GTDB lineage: Bacteria > Myxococcota_A > Polyangia > Nannocystales > Nannocystaceae > JADJRG01. The sequence goes on from JAGQIT010000976.1 coordinate 1,062, forward strand.
CTCAGGGGCAAGAACGCGCCGCGAGGCGACGAAGCGGCGACGGACCGCCCAATTCAGCGACGCGGCATTTCGACGCGACGCGCGAGAGAACCGCAGCGGGGGCCGACGTGACCGTGGTGGCGCCGACGCTCCGCGGAGATCGGCCGGCTCGGGCGCCGCCGCGCGCTCGGTGCGGGGCGAGGGGCGAGGACAGGGGCGCGGCGCGGGGGCGCGCGGGTGTCCCTTGGCGCAGATCACGGCAGGGAGCACTCGAGTATGATGCGGGCTCGATGTCCGGCGGGGAGAGGCGGAGTGAGGCGATCCGACGCGTCGGAACGCCGTCCTCGGTCCCCTCGCCGCGGCGAGGGGTGGGGCGGGCGGAGGGCGAGCGAGCGCCGGCGCGGCGCTACGCGATCGCCGACGCGGCCACCCTCGACTCGCGCGTCGGCTCGACGCCGGTCGAGGTCCCGCCCCCCGGAGGGAGCGCGGCCCTCGACGAGACCTTGGACCGCGCCGCGACGTCCACGCCTAGCGGGGGGGAGGTCTTCCACCCCGGCGCGTGGATCGGTCGCTACACGATCCTGGCGAAGATCGGCGAGGGGGGCATGGGCGCGGTCTTCTCCGCCTATGACACCGAGCTCGAGCGGCGCGTCGCGATCAAGGTGCTGCGCCCGCGCGCGAGCGGGGATCCCTTGGGGCACGCGCGGATGCAGCGCGAGGCGCAGGCGCTCGCTCGGCTCTCGCACCCCAACGTCGTCCAGATCCACGACGTCGGATGGCTCGGCGGCCAGCTCTTCGTCGCCATGGAGTTCGTCACGGGGCCGACGCTGCGGGCGTGGCAGCGCGAGCACGATCCGCGGACGTCCGCCGGGCGCGAGGCGATCCTCGCGATGTACGCCCAGGCGGGCGCGGGGCTGGCGGCCGCCCACGCCCGCGGCCTCGTCCACCGCGACTTCAAGCCTGATAACGTCCTCGTCGGCGACGACGGCCGCGCGCGGGTCCTCGACTTCGGCCTCGCGGCGGGGACGCGCGTGTCCGCTGCGGACGAGGGGGAGGGCGGCGGCGCGAGCGAGGGGGAGAGCGGCGGCGGCGTGCGCGTCCGCGTCGCCGGGCTCCTCGACAGCGACCTCACGCGCACGGGCTCGATCATGGGGACGCCCGCGTATATGGCCCCCGAGCAATTCCTCGCCCGACGCACCGACGCCCGCGCCGACGTCTTCGCCTTCGCGGCCGCGCTCTACGAGGCGCTCTACGCCGAGCTCCCCTTCGCCGGCGAGACCTTCGCCGAGCGTCAGGCGGAGGTCATCGACGGTGCGGTGAAGCCGGCGCCCGTCGGCTCGGCGATCCCGGCGTGGCTGCGCGCGGTGCTGCTCCGCGGGATCGAGCGGGATCCGGAGCGCCGCTACCCCGACATCGACGCGCTCCTCGCCGCCCTCGCCGACGATCCGATCGCTCGCCGCCGCCGACGTCTGCGCGTGGCCGCGGCGCTCCTCGTCACGACGGCGGTGATCGTCGGCGTCGTCATCGGCGGCATCAGCCTCGCGCAGCGCTGGCGAGCGGCGCGGGCCGAGGCGATGGCCGAGGAGCGCAGGCTCGCCGTCGAGGCGCGGATCGACGAGCTCCTCGCCGCGGGCGCGGCGGCGGAGGCGGAGCGCGCGTTCCAGGCGTATGTCACGAACCCTGACAACCGCGGCAGCGCGGCCCTCGCTCGCGCGTGGCTCAGTCACGGCGAGCGGGCGCGGAGCCGCGAGGCGACGGACGCGGCGCTCGACGCCTACGCGAGCGCCTACACCGTCGCCACTGCGTCTGCGGAGCAGATCGCCGCGATGGTCGGCCTCGCGGAGCTGGCCCGCGATCAGCTGCGCTGGCGCGGCCTCGTCTTCGCCGTCGAGGCGCTCGAGGAGCGCTTCCCGGAGGATCTCGGGCGCCCGGAGATCCGCGACCTCCGCCTCGACGCAGCCCTCGCGCGCGTCGACCTCGAGGCCGCGGAGCGGATCCTCGCGACCGCCGATCGAGGGGCGGGCGACGACGTGCGCTCGGTGATCGCGGCGCTCCGCGGCGCCCAACACACCCCCTACACCCGCTGCACGAACAGCGCGTACCGCCTGCGCGGCCGTGATG
>JAGQIT010000977.1 GCA_020431135.1 Myxococcales bacterium
GACCCGCTGACGACCTGGCGCGGCGGCGTCGCGGTCCGCGACCTCCGCTTCCGCTACCGCGACGACGGCCCCGAGGTCCTGAAGGGGGTCTCCTTCGACATCGCCCCGGGCGAGGTCGTCGCCGTCGTCGGCCGCACGGGCTCGGGCAAGACGAGCCTCGGGCGCGTCCTCACCCGGGCCTACGACGGCTACACGGGGAGCGTCGGCCTGGTCACGCAGCGCGGCCCCGTCGAGGTCGCCGAGGTCGCGCCGGAGCTCCTGCGCCAGCACGCGCTGATGGTCCAGCAGGACGTCTTCCTCTTCAGCGCCGACGTCGCCTTCAACGTCTCGCTCGGCGACGCGGCGATCGACGGCGAGCGCGGGCGGATCACCCGGGCCCTCGACACCGTGCAGGCGACCAATGTGATCGGCGAGCGCGGCGGCCTGTCCTTTGAGATCGGCGAGCGCGGGCGCAACCTCTCGGCCGGCGAGGCCCAGCTCGTCGCCTTCGCCCGCGTCGCCGCCCGGGCGCCGACCCTGCTGATCCTCGACGAGGCGACCGCGAGCGTCGACTCGATGACCGAGCACCGCGTCCAGCAGGCGATCGAGGAGCTCTTCCGCGGGCGCTCGGTCCTCGTGATCGCCCACCGCCTGAGCACCGTGCGGCGGGCCGACAAGATCCTGGTGATGAGCGCCGGCGAGATCGTCGAGCAGGGCGACCACGCGTCGCTGATGGCCCTCGGTGGGATGTACGCCGAGCTCTACCGCCAGGGGCTCGACGAGGGCTGAGGCGCGGGGCGAGGTCGGCCCGCGCGTCGGGGGGAGCGGCGTCTCGCTAGCCGCCGTCTGTCGCCGAAGTCGCCGTAGTCCTGTCAGCGCTGCGCCTCGCCGGATGGAACGCTGCTCCGTGCGTTGCGGGGGTCTGCGCAACGCGAGCGTGTTCTCTCGCGGGGCGGATCGTCGGTCGATACGGAGGCTGGGTGTGCGCTACGATCGTCGAGGTGGCGCGTCGGCGGGCTTCGTTGGGAGCGGGCGCGCGGCCTGGCGAGAAGGCCAGACTCCGCGGAGCGGAGCAGTGCGCGAGGGGTAGCGATGGACGGGCGAGCAAACGGTCAGAGCCCAGCGTGGGCGCTCCTCTTCGCCGCGGCGCTGGCGTGCAGCGGCGGCGACGCGACCTCGGTCAGCGTGAGCGCGAGCTGGACCACGGACGGAGTGACGTCATCGACCGGTGACGCGTCGGGATCGGTGTCGAGCGGGACGTCGTCGTCATCATCGTCATCATCGTCGAGCGGCACCTCGACGTCGGGGAGCGCTGGCTCGACGTCGACGACGGACGACTCTGGGAGCTGCTGCGTGTTCCTCAATTGCAGTCAGGATGACGGGTGCGAGACAGGTGACCCGCACCCGCCTGAATGCGATCTATGGATGCAGGACTGCCCCGACGGGCAGAAGTGCACGGCGTGGGCGAGTGACGGCGGGAATTCGTGGAACGACGTCAAGTGTGTGCCGGTTGACCCAAACCCCAAGAAGCCCGGGGAGCCTTGCCTCGCCCCCGAGGGCGGGGTCGCAGGCGTCGATGACTGTGAGTTCGGGGCGATGTGCTGGGACGTCGATGAGGAGACGAAGGAGGGGATCTGCGTCGACCTGTGCGAGGGATCGGCGAACGACCCAATGTGCCCGCCCGGGACTTTGTGCACGATCAGCAACGCGGGCGTCCTGATCCTCTGTAGGTCGATATGCGATCCGCTCGCGCAGGATTGCCCCGACGGTCAGTCTTGCCTCCCATACTCTG
>JAGQIT010000978.1 GCA_020431135.1 Myxococcales bacterium
CGGCAGCGGCGGCGCGACCTCCGGCAGCGGCGGCACCTCCAGCTTCGTGTGCCCGGCGGTCGGCAGCGGCGGGATCCCAGGCGCCGACACCGGCTTGCCGCCGAGGGTCGGCAAGCTCGGCAAGCTCGGCAACTTCGGCAGCTTGGCCGCGCCGGCGCTCGACGAGTGCGGCCTCGACCGCGGCTTCGGCAGCTCGAACTTCGGCGGCGCGGGGATGCTCGGCGGCTTCGAGGTCCCGCGCGATCCGAGCGACGGCGGACCTACAGACGGCGCCGGCGTGTGTGCGATCGCCGGCGGAACGACGGGCGGCGGGGTCCGCGGTGACGGGCCTGGCGGTGCCTTCACCTCCGGCGCCTTCGCCTCCGGCGCCTTCACCTCCGGCGCCTTCGCCTCCGGCCCCTTCACCTCCGGCGCCTTCACCTCCGGCGTCTTCGCCTCCGGCGCCTTCGCCTCCGGCGTCTTCGCCTCCGGCGTCTTCGCCTCCGGTGCCTTAGCCTCCGGCGCCTTCGCCTCCGACTTCGGCGCCGCCTTGGCGCTCGGCGGCGGCGCGTCGACCTCGGGCGGGAACGCCTCGACAGAGATCGTCTCGAGCCCCGCCTCTGCGAGCGCCATCAGCACCTCGTCGTCGATCCCCTCCTCTTCGCCGGCGACGACCAGAAGGCCCGCATCCCGGAGCCCCTTGACCACCTCACCGCCGCTACGCGGCCGCTTGGCGGGAGACGGATCGACGGCCGCCTGGAGGAGCTCTAGGAGCTTGCCGCTCTCGCTCAGGAGCTCGCCGGCGCGCAGGGCCTCGACCGCCTCGGCGCCGGACTTGCCGCTGATGTACGCGGCGATCGTCGCGCCCCAGGCGAAGACATCGCTGGCCGCGCTCACCTGTCCGGTCTCGGCGACCTCGGGGGCGACGGCGAGACCCGCCTCGGCGATCCTCGCGGCGATCGCCGCGGGATCGCAGGACTCGACGAGGCCGTGCTGCCACAGCGCGTTGCCCCGCTCCCAGACGAAGATCGTCTCGATCCCGAGGGCGCCGTGGAGAACGCCGCGCCCGTGCAGGAGCGCGAGGCCGAGGGCGACGTCGGTGATCACCCGGCCGAGCTCCGGGAGGCGATCTTCGGCGTCGAGATCCGCGAGAACGTCCGCGAGCGAGATCCCTGCGTAGAGCGCCTCGAACGCGGCGACGACGTGCTCCCCGTCCCTGCCGATGTAGCTCAGCGGGACCAGCGAGTCCTCCTGCCCGCCCTCCGATAGCGGCCTCAGGCGCGCGATCAGGGCGTCGCGCGCGGCCTCGTCGGCGAGGAGCGCCGGCTCGATGATCGCGAGGCGGACGAGCTCGCCGCTCTCGCTGTCGAGGGCCGCCCAAGCCTGGCCGAAGAGCGGAGAGCCGGTGCCCTCTGGCTCGACGCGGACCAGCTCGAAGCGGCCGCAGATCTGATCCCCAGGGTTGTGCGCCACGCTAGCCTCCGTCGACCGTTCGCCCGTCAGCGCCCCGTGCTGCCGAACCCACCATCGCCGCGCGCCGCGTCCGGGAGCGCCTCGACCTCGACAGGCTCGAGCGCGGCGACCTGGGCGAGGACGAGCTGGGCGATGCGTTCTCCATGTCGGATTTCGAAGGGCTCCGCGCCGAGGTTGTGCAGGATGACCTTCAGCTCCCCGCGGTAGTCGGCGTCGATCGTCCCGGGGCTGTTTGGGATGGTGATGCCGTGACGGAGCGCGAGCCCCGAGCGCGGGCGGACTTGACCCTCGTACCCTACCGGAATCGCCAAGGCGAGGCCAGTAGGCACCAATTCACGGGCACCAGGGGCGATCACGAGCACCCCTCCGTCGGGGACGCACGCCGCGAGATCGAGGCCCGCAGCGTGGCGGCTCATACGAAGAGGAAGCGCCGCCTCCGGGTGGAGGCGGCGCACCAAGAGCCGAGGCTCAGCCATCGGCCTAGCCCCGCATGTTCTGGACTTCCTCGGGATCGACGCCGAAGGCCGCGCGCCGGCTCAGGCGGATCTTGCCGCTCTGATCGACGTTGAGGACCTTGACGACGACCTCATCACCCTCGCTGAGGACGTCGCTCACGCGCTCGACGCGGCCCTCCTCGAGCTCCGAGATGTGGACCAGACCGTCGGTGCCCGGGAGGATCTCGACGAAGGCGCCGAAGTCGACGATGCGCTTGACGACCCCGTGGTAGGTCGCGCCGACCTCAGCCTCAGCGGTGAGGCCCTCGATGAGGCGCTTGGCCATGGCGATCGCCGGCGGGTTCTCCGAGGCGATGGTCACGCGGCCGCTGTCGTCGACGTTGACGACGACGCCGGTCTGCTCCTGGATCGCGCGGATCGTCTTTCCGCCGGGGCCGATGATGTCGCGGATCTTGTCGACCTTGATCTGCATCGTGACGATCCGCGGCGCGTACTGGCTGATGTCGTCGCGCGACGCCGGCAGGACCTTGAGCATCTCGCCGAGGATGTGCAGACGACCCTCGCGGGCCTGGTCGAGCGCGTCCTTGAGGATCTGCCGGGTGAGGCCCTTGATCTTGATGTCCATCTGCAGGGCGGTGATGCCCTTCGCGGTGCCGGTGACCTTGAAGTCCATGTCGCCGAGGTGATACTCATCGCCGAGGATGTCGGTCAGCACGGA
>JAGQIT010000071.1 GCA_020431135.1 Myxococcales bacterium
GGCCGCCTCGGCCGTGCCGCGCAGGAGGTTCACCCACGGGTCGAAGCCGCTGAGCTCGCGCCACGACCCCTCGACGTGGATCGCGAGCGCGGCGCTCTCGGGGGCGACCCCGCAGGCCGCGAGCACGCGGGCGGCGAGGAGGCGAGCGGCGCGGATCTTGGCGATCCCCGAAAAAATGTTGCGATCGACCGTGAGGGCGGCGAGGAGCCTCGGGGCGACCTCGGCGGGCGTGAGGCCGCGGGCCTCGAGGCGGCGAAGGTGCTCGAGGAGGGCGCAGAGGAGGAGCGCGACCTCCTCGCCCGCGCTCGCGCCGGCGTCCGCGTAGGGGATCGACGAGACGAGCAGGCCGCGGGCCGCGGGCGCCGGCGCGAGCGCGCGGAGGGCCGCCGCGAGGTCGTCGTAGGCCCGATCAACCCCGCCGGGGAGGCGACCGCACAGGGCGAGGGCGGCGAGCGGATCGCCGCCGATCGTCAGCCGGAGATCCCCCGCGTCGATCCCCCGGCGGGCGGCGAGCGTGAGAACCCCCGCGGTGATCGGCGCAGCCGCGGCCCCGACCTCGAGGACGAGGTCCGTCCGCGCGAGGTCGACGCCGTCGAGGAGGCGGTCGAGATCCCCGAGATCGCGGAGCGCGACCCCGGGTCGCACCGGCGTGCAGGGGTCTGCATCGCCGGCCATCCGCCGCTCATCGACGCGGATCCACAGCGAGTCGACGCCGCGGCTCAGATCGGCGCGGGCGTCGGTGTTGGCGGCCGCGGGCGAGGTCGCGTCGACGAGCTGGCGGATCCGCCAGGCGCCGGTCGCGGGCGGGCGGGCGCCGCGGAGGAAGGGCGCCGCGCCGGGGGGCTCCGCGAGGGCCTCGCGGTGGCTCGCGGAGCCGTCCTCGCCGTCGACGTAGAGCGCCTCGACGGCGATCCCGTCGGCGGTCTCGCGGCGCAGGCTCGTGAGCGGATCCCCGCGCAGCTCGCGGAGGGCGCGCAGCTCCCAGGCGTCGCGCCCGGCGGGGGGGAAGTCGCAGAGGCGCGGTGGCGCCTCACCGGATTGTGGCTCGGACACGGCGGCATGATAGCCGCTCGACCCGCCGCGCGGGGCCGGGCCTCCGGCTCGGCTGCGGCCTCCTCCGAGATCGCCTCGCCGAGGTCCTCTGCATGGAGGCGTGCAGACGGTCGACGAGGGCGACCGCTGTCACTATTCCGGTCCGTGGAGGAGGGCCGCGGGGACCTGCGGCGCGCTCTCGGTGCAGCCCCGCAGATCGCTGCGCGCGCGCTTGCCTTCGTCGACGCGCTCGGCTCCGACGAAGCTCGTCGCACCGCGGACCGGCGTGGCGCCTACCGGACAGCGCTCCCAGGAGGCTGTCCGAGTACTCGTCACGCGCCCTCGCTTGCCCTCGCCGACCCTCTCGGCCGCGTCAGAACTCGCAGCACGCCGAGTACAGCGGCGTTCTGACGAAGCCGAGAGCGCCGACGATTGGTGCGCGAGGCCACGCGCCGGACAGCATCCTAGCCGGCGTTCGCGGTGAACAGGCGCCGCGCCGGGAAATTATGGACGTCGCGGAACCACGGCCGACAGAAGGTCAGGTAGAGGATCGGCCGGACCTTGTCGGTGCGGTTGGCGAGGCCGCGGTGGAGCAGGCGGTAGTCGAAGAGGAGCGCCGAGCCGGCGGGGATCTCGAGGGGCAGCGGCCGCCCGCGCCAGCCGATCCGCTCGACGTGCTCCGTCGACTGCTCGTAGATCTCGGGGATCCCCCGGGTCAGGTGGTGCGAGCCCGGGCAGAACTCGGTGCCGCCGATCTCCGGGGTGATGTCGACGAGCGGGATGAAGACGTTGAGGCAGTGCGGCGGCAGGGTCGGGACCTCGGGGCCGAAGAGGTGCTCGCCGTCGGTGTGCCAGGGCTGCTCGGCCGCGCCGCCGAGGGTCATCAGGAGGCCGCAGAAGAGGAGCGACGCCTCGCCGCCGAGGAGCTCGTCGACCAGCGGCATCCACCGCGCCTGCGCGCGGATCTTCGGGTCGGTGAAGGGGGCCGCGTCGGTGCCGTAGAGCATGTCGTAGCGCCCCGGGGCCCGGGCGACGATCTCGGCGTAGCCGTTGGGGGTGCCGCGCTCGATCGCCGGCAGGTTGCGCCGGCGGACCTCGCTGAGGCAGCGGTGGAGGCGCTCATCGGCGGCGCCCTGGCAGCGCCCCAGGAGGTCGGGGGAGATCGCGTCGGCGAACCAGCACAGGCCGTACTGGCGGAAGCGGTCGGTGGCGCCGCGGCGGTTCGCGTCCGCGGCGGGGTTCCCCCGGAGCTCGAGCTCGTCGAGGTCGACGACCGTCGACTCGGGGTCATGCACCCCGTCCATCCACGCCTCGTCGCTCGCCGTTCCCGCCCCCGCTCGGTTCATCAGCGTCAGTTCTCGCATGTGTATGGGGGTGAGCGTAGTTGGGGGCACAAAAAGATCACGAAAAAGATCGGGGGCGCGTTTCGGCGATGGGTCCACGGCGAGGGCTTCGGCCTGTCGCGGATGCAGGTGCAAGCACGGGCGTCCGCGCGCCCGTGGAGCAAGGTCCGGGGCGGACGCGTCGGAGCCTAGAGCCGGACCCCCGTCGACGGCCCGGCGCGGACGTCTACGAGCGCGAGAACGCCCTCTACGGGGGCTCAAAGCCACACCTCGGTACCAAAAGCGGCGCGGGAGGTACTACACTGCGCCGGATGTCCGCTTCGCACCTCGTCCGTGTCCTCGTTTGTGCCGGCGCGTCCCTGACACTGAGCGCAGCCCTCGGCTGCTCGGCGGTCTCCAACGTCGACCAGACGCCGTGCACCGACATCGACGACTGCCGCACGGGCTTCGGCCTCGGCTGGACCTGCAACGAGGGGAGCGGCTTCTGCGAGGAGGTCGAGCTCAACTCGCTGTGCACGCCCTACCCCGAGGATCTCCTCACCAACGCGGACAAGTACCCGGGCGACACGATCCTCTTCGCCACGCTCCTCGACGGCGTCGGCGACGCGCAGATGGTCAATTCGGCGAACCTCGCCGTCAACCAGGTGAACACCGTCGACGGCGGCAAGCTCGAGGGTCGCGCCTTCGGGATGATCAACTGCACCTACGGCGACGACAGCAACACCGACGAGCAGATCTCCAAGGCCCGCGAGGCCTCGCGCTACGCCGTCGACGCCTTCGGCGTCCAGGCGATCATCGGCCCCGGCACCTCGAGCCTCGCCCTCGAGGTCTGGGAGGAGGTCCAGGACGAGGTCCTGATCGTCTCGCCGTCGGCGACCAGCGACACGCTCACCTACATCGACGGGACGATGAAGGGTCCGCAAAACCCGGGCCTCTTCTGGCGCTCGGCGCCGCCGGACTCGGGCATCGCCCGCAAGATGGCCGAGATCCTCGTCAACGACGGCCACGACAAGCTCGGCTTCATCTACAAGAACACCGCCTACGGCCAGAACCTCGCCGACCTCTTCAACAAGAGCCTCACGGAGCTCGCGCCTGGCTCGGTCGAGCTCCTGACCTTCAGCTACGACGACAGCACCTACGGCGAGGCGGTCACGGCGATCGCGGCCTACAACGACCTCGACACGATCATCTTCATCGCCGACTCGAACAACGACGTCGTCACCTTCCTCGGCAGCGCCGCCGGTGCCGACATGGCGAGCAGCCTCGGGAGCGCGCCGCTGATGCTCGGCGACGCGGCCTTCAGCCAGACCAACGTCCTCGACGTCATCAACGGCATGGGCGCCGGCGACGTCGCCACGAGCCGCGTCCGCCTCGTCGTCCCGAAGGCGCCGTCGGGCTCGGTCTTCGACACCTTCGCCTTCAACTACGCCAAGGAGTTCGGCGAGAGCCCGGCGAGCAACGGCTACACGGCGGAGTCCTACGACGCCGCGTGGATGGCGATCTTCGGCGCCGCCTGGTCGCTGGCCAACGAGGACGGCATCCGCCCGCTGGGCATGGCCGCCGGCCTCCACTTCATCAGCGACGCCAACGCGCCGGCCTTCGACATCGCGCCGGGGCAGTGGGCGAGCATCCGCGGCGCCCTCTCGAGCGGCAGCTCCGTCAACGTCCGCGGCGCCTCCGGCGACCTCGACTTTGACAGCTCCACCGAGGAGACGACCGGCGCGGTCGAGCTCTACGGGATCACGCAAAACGGCGGGTCGCTCGAGTACACGCTCCTCCAGTGAGTCGGGCGCTATCGCCCGGGAGCCGGCCGCGCGGCTTTCGAGGGCGACGACGCACGCCCTCTAGGCGCGTGCGCGGGCCGTTTTGACCTCCTAGAGGTGGGGTCTCGGGACCTCGTCGCGCTCGGCTAGATCGTGTAGGCTGCTCTGAGGCGTCAACCACGGTGAGCGAAGAACAACCCACGAATCGGACGGTCGTCGCGCCCTCGTCGAGCCAGAATCGATCGACGGGCGAGTACGCGGCGGTCGGCACGTCTCCCCGCGATCTCATCGGGACCGTGCTCCTCGACCGCTACAAGGTCATCGGGCACCTCGGCGACGGCGGCATGGGCTCCGTCTACCTCGTCGAGCACACGACGATCCTCAAGAAGTTCGCGGCCAAGGTCCTGAGCCCGGCGCTGTCGACCCGCCAGGACTTCATCGATCGCTTCCTGCGCGAGGCCCGAGCGGCGTCCGTGATCAGCCACCCGAACGTGGTCGAGATCACCGACTTCGGCAAGACCCCGGGCGGCGAGCCGTTCTTCATCATGGAGTACCTCCAGGGTGAGGACCTCTCAGAGACGATCGCCGACGAGGGGCCGATGCGCTGGAGCCGGGTCAGCGCGATGATCCTCCAGATCTGCGGCGCCCTCGAGGCGGCCCACGAGCAGGGGATCGTCCACCGCGACATGAAGCCGGGCAACTGCCTGCGCGTGAAGTCGGGGAACAACAAGGACTTCATCAAGGTCCTCGACTTCGGCATCGCCAAGGTCCAGTCGCTCGAGGCCGAGGAGCGCTCGCTGACCCAGACCGGCACCGTCATCGGCACGCCCGAGTACATGTCGCCGGAGCAGGGCTGGGGCCACCCGGTCGACCACCGCTCCGACATCTACGCCGTCGGCGTGATCCTCTACGAGCTCCTCACCGGCCACGTCCCGTTCACCGGCGAGACGATGATGGAGGTGCTCAACCGCCACATCTACGAGGTCCCGAACGTCGACCACCCGCACATCTCGCAGGAGGTCGGGGCGATCATCCTCAAGGCGATGCAGAAGGACCGGGAGCTCCGCTTCCAGTCGATGTCCGAGATGATCGCCGCGATCGAGGGCGTCGGCACGGGGGCCGAGCCGGTCAAGGTCGTCGACGAGGAGATCAAGGCGCCCTGGGGCCCGGTCACCGCCAGGTACACGACCGCGGTCACGCAGATCACGATCTCAAGCGAGCGCGACGTCACCGCCGAGGGCGTCCCCCTCCCCTCGGAGGAGCCGGCGCCCAAGCGCAGCGGCGCGGTGATCGGCCTCGTCCTCGCCGGCCTCGTCGGCGTCGGCGTGATCGGCCTCGTGCTCGTCGGCGGCGACGACCCGCCGCCGAAGACCGACCCGACCCCGGTCGCCGCGCCCGCGGAGGACGACGACGGCGACGAGGCCGGCGAGCCCGAGCCCGAGCCTGAGCCGCCGCCGGTGGTCATCGAGCCCGGCGCCAAGACGGTGCAGGTGATGATCAGCACCCCGGGCGTCGACGCCCAGATCCTCGACGCCCGCGACGAGGCGATCTACGGCAAGACCAACGCGCCCGAGGGCGTGCCGATCCGCCAGGGCGAGGAGGTGGTCAAGCTGATCCTCCGCGCCGACGGCTACGAGGACCTCGAGATCCCGGTCGTCCCGGACGTCGACGGCAAGGTCTTCGAGAAGACCCTGGTCAAGTCGAAGTCGGCGAAGAAGAAGGTCGTGACGAAGAAGAAGAAGCCCGAGTCCGGGGAGACCGGCGGTGACAAGCCGAAGCCCGACCCCAAGGAGGACAGCGGCGGGGCGAACCTCGGCGAGATCAAGAACCCCTTCGCCAAGTAGCGGCCCTGTCGCCGCGCCGTCTGAGCGCCTCGCTCGCCTCCGGGTGCGCGGGGCGCTCTCGCGTCATGCGGGGCCCTCGCAGCCCGGGTCGGCCTCGCGGTCGAACGATGCGACGTCAGCATGGCGGTTCGTGACGCCGGCTACGCGAGGTCGCCGTGTCACTCGGTCGCTCACGGGGTCGTCGCCTACGGGCTCGGGAGCTCGCTGGCCCGCTGGCGGAGCTTGTCGGCCTCGATGTGCCCCGGGTGGTGCTCGAGGAAGTCGGCGATCGCCGC
>JAGQIT010000979.1 GCA_020431135.1 Myxococcales bacterium
CGGCCTCGAGCACGATCGGCTTCCACCGATCCTCGCCGACCCACGAGCTCTCACCGGCCTGCGCCTGCTCCGCAGTCATGTCGAGGACCGCCACGATCCCGTCGTGACGGAGGACGCGCTCAATTCTGGAGATTGTGGTCATGGGTGTCCCTGCACGCCGGTTTTGACCCGCCCGAGCGGCCCGGCGCGGGGAGGTTGTACAAAAAGGCTCCAACTGCGTCAATGACGCGAGCCGGCCGGTTGCATGCGACTTTTCGACACCCATGCGCACATTGACTTACCTCGCTTCGGAACGCCCGCGGAACAACGCTCCGCCGGGTTTCGGGCGAGAAGCGCGGGAATCGCCGCGATCCTTATCCCCGGTATCGAACCGGGCACCTGGAGCGCGCTGCTCGGCGCGGCGAACGCGCTCCGCGCGAATGTGCCCGACGTGTGCTTTCACACTGCTCTCGGCGTCCATCCTCAGGTCGTCGGCGATCTTCCCGCAAAAATCGACCAGGACCTCGCCCAGCGGCTCTCCGTGGCGATTGACGGGGTGGCAGGCCTGGTGGCGATCGGCGAGTGCGGGCTCGACTTCGGGCGCGACCTGCCGCCCCCCGGGCCCGCGCGCGAGGCCGCCCGCGCCCGCCAACTGGCGGTCCTCGACGCCCACCTCGAGGTCGCCCGCCGGACCGGCCTCCCCCTCCTCCTCCACTGCGTCCGGGCCCACGCCGCCCTCCTGGAGCGCCTCCTCGCCGCCCCGACTCCGCCGTCGATCCTCCACTCCTTCTCCGGGAGCCCGGAGGTCGCGGACGCGCTCTGCCGCGCCGGCCACTACATCTCCTTCGCGGGCGCCCTGACGATCCCGGGCGCCCGGCGGCCGCGGGCCGCCGCCGCCGCGGTCCCCGAGGCGCGCCTCCTGGTCGAGACCGACAGCCCCGACCAGACCCCCTTCGCCCGCCGACCCGAGCGCAATGAGCCCGCCTTCCTTGTGGACGTGGTCGCCGCCCTCGCCGAGGTCCGGGGCTGCCCGGTCGAGGCGATCGCCGAGGTGACCACGGCGAACGCCTGCCGGGTCCTGGGCGTGCAATTGCCCTGATTCCGGGCCTTGCAGCCGACGCAGAGCGAGGCGAGGGTAGGACCCCCAGGCATGCAGAGCCTCCCCGCCTCCGCCCGCGCCCTCGCGGCCGCCCTCCTCGTCGCCGCCTGTGGCGAGGAGCCCCGGGCGTCGCCCGCCGAGATCGCGGCGGCGGCCCGCCCGGAGACCCCCGAGGCGCCCCCGGAGGTCGCCCCCCCGCCCCGCCTCGCGGGCGAGGCCCTGCGGATCCACCGACCGGCCGACCTCGAGGCCTTCGAGGACCTCGCCACCCTCCGCGACCTCGACCTCGCGCTCTCGGGCGTCGACCGCGTCGACCTCGCCGTCGCCGAGGAGGGCGCGGACCCCTGCCGCGACCTCGACCTCCGCGACCTCGCCCAGCGCCTCCCGAACCTCGAGCGCCTGCGGATCTCGGGCTGCCAAGCGGCGGTACACGCCGGCCTCGACGCCTTCGCCGAGCTCCGCGACCTCGAGCTCGTCGACCTCGTCCTCGACGGCGTGACGATGGGGCGCCTGCTCGCCCTGCCGAAGCTCGAGGCGCTGCGCCTGACCCGGGTGGCGCCGGGGAGCGAGTCGACGTCGCTGCTCCGCGGCCTCGGGATCGAGCGCCTCGCGCTGCGCGAGCTGGCCACCGACTCGCCGCTCATCGGCCTCGTCGCCCTCCTGCCGAAGCTCCGGGCGCTCGAGCTCCACGGCGCCTGGGCCGGGCACAAGGCGATGCTGCAGATCGCCAAGGTCGAGCGCCTGCGCGCCATCACCCTCCGCGACACCAGCGTCAGCAACTTCTCGCTCAACAACGTGAAGGGGCTCAGCCGCCTCCGCGACGTCGAGCTCCGCGGCAGCGCCTTCAACGACAAGACGCCGCTCTACTTCCGCGAGCTGCCGGTGCGCAGCTTCACCTGCGCCTGCCCCAACCTCGGCGAGCCCGGGCTCCGCGCGCTCCGCCACCTCGGCGAGCTGCGCCGCCTGGAGCTCCTCAGCTCGCGCCTCGGACCCGGCGCCCTCGAGGGTCTCGCCGACCTCGAGGCCCTCGAGTCGCTGAGCTTCTTCGGCGAGGAGCTCGGCGCGGCCGGGTTCGCCGCGCTCGCCGGCCTCAAGCAGCTCCGCGAGCTCCACCTCGAGATCGACGTCGACGAGCTCCGCGACCCCAAGCTCTCGGGGCTCGGCGACCTCGCGGGGCTCCGCCACCTGACCCTGCGAAGCCCGCTCGTCGACGATCGGATGGCCGCCCAGCTCGGCGAGCTCCACGCGCTCGAGGAGCTCGACCTCAGCGGCACGTCGATCTCCGACGCGACCCTCGACGCGGTCCGCGAGATGCCGGCGCTGCGCCGCCTCAGCCTCCACCACACGCGGGTGACCAACCGCGGCCTCGCCAACCTCGCTGGCCTCCACAAGCTCGAGGTTCTCGAGCTCGATCACACCGACGTCGTCGACGCCGGCGTCGCCCACCTCGCGGGGCTCCGCGCGCTCCGCGAGCTCCGCCTCGACTCCACCCTCGTGACGGACAAGGCCCTCGAGACGATCGCCGGCCTCGAGGGGCTCGAGCGCCTCAACCTCGCGAACACGGTCGTGACCGCCGCAGGGGTCGAGAAGCTCGCGGGGCTCGGGCGCCTCCAGAGCGTCAACCTCGCCGGGACCCGAGCCTCGCGCTGAGACCTGCGGCCGAAGGCGACCGGCGGCTCGGCTCGCATCACTCGAGGCCCTACGCGGACCTCACCGCCCCCCGCTGCGAGACGATCGCAGGTGCCCCTCGCAACGGCGCGCCCGTCACGAGCGCACCGCGAGTTCCTCGCAGCATGCGGCGAAAGTCCCGTGTGGCCTCGCGCAGCAGACGTTCGCCCTCCTCGGGGGCGACCCCCGCGAGCCGCCCTCGCGCCGCGTGACCTCCTCCGCACCCCTACACGCCGGGCGGCGCAGGCGCGACGGGGAGATGCGGCCGCCCGTCACGACCCCGACGCCAGGCCAGGCGCGCCCGATCGAGCCAGGCGATCGCCTCGCCCACAGAGTCCTCGAGAGACCGGCCGCGGGCGAGGCTGCAGGCGATCGCAGTAGCGAGGGCGCAGCCTGTCCCGCGGGGATCCGGACCCGGCTGGCGCGGGCGCCGATAGGCGCTGAGGCGCCCGTCCGCCCAGAGGTGATCGATGACGACACGATCGCGATCGTCCGCGGGCGCGTGACCACCCTTGAGGAGCCACGCCGTGCCGGCTCCGCGGCGCGGGTGGATCGCGGCGAGGCGCTCGAGGAGCCCGCCAAACTCCGGCGCCGCCCCGCCCTCCTCGCGTTCTCCTTCGCCGACGAGCGCCCGCGCCTCGGGGACGTTCGGGGTCACCAAGGTCACCGCGCTCGTGAGGTCACGGAGGCGCCCGACGCCCGCGCCGAGGTCGCCGCCGTCGCTGGCGACGAGCACCGGATCGACGACGATCGGCGCGCCGCGAGCCGCGGCGATCAACGCCTCACCGACCCCCTCGACGAGGAGCTGCGCAGGGAGGAGCCCGACCTTGACCGCGTCCGGACGCGGGAGGGCCGCGAGCTCGGCGACGATCTTCGCGCGCGGCCGGGCCTCCGATCGCGCCTTGGCGCCGCCCCCCTGCCAGGTCCACGCGCTGACGACCGCGCCGACGCGCGCCGACGGCAGCACGGCGCGCGCCGACCACAGATCGCGGAGGATCCCAGCCCCGCCCGTCGGATCGAGGCCGCCGAGGAGCCAGACGACCGGCGCGCGCTCTCCCCTGCGACCCACGGCCGCCGACGCTAGCAGCCGCCGGCGAGCGCCGCCACGCCCCTCCTCACCGCCTCTCTTCAGGAGAACCATCAGCGCGCCCGCGAGCGCCGCCGCCTCGCGCCGCAGCCATCGGCCCGCCTTCTTCGCCGGGACGCCGGGTCGGCGAGGGCGCGCGGGTGCGTAGGACTTTCGCCGCGGGCTGCTAGCACCGGCGAGGGAGTGAAGTACACTCCCGCCATGGCCAAGTTCACCGGTACCGTCCGCTTCAACGACCTCGAAGGCGGGTTTTTCGAGCTCGCCACCGCGTCGGGCGATGTCTATCGCCTGAGCAAGCATGGCAAGGCCTCCGCCGGTGATCGCGTCGAGGTCGAGGGCGAGATCGAGGGCGGCGGCTTCGGGATCCACATGAGCGGCCCGAGCATCAAGGTGAAGAAGATCTCCGTCCTCTAGCGCCTCGCGGCGAGGGCGCGTCGATGCGCCCCGACGAAGCGACGACGAGAACAAGAACGAGAGAGAGCGCCCCGGATACCCGGCGGCGCTCTCTCTGTTCTCATCTTCTGTTGTTGCGAGGAGAGGGACTCGAACCCTCACATCCGGGGGACACACGGACCTGAACCGTGCGCGTCTACCAATTCCGCCACCCTCGCGGCTGGGCAAGGGAGGCTAGAGGGTTCCCTCTGCTACGTCAAGCACCAAGCGCGGAGCCCCCGCGGGGAGCACGCGAAGCGTCTGGTCCGGGTAGGACCGGCTCAGTCATCGTCGTCATCGTCGAGCGGGATCCCCACCGTCGACGGCTGGGCTCCGGCCGGCGGCGCGTCGACCGGCGGCGCGTCCTCACGTCCGCGCGGCGGCGAGAGATCTCGCATCGGCGGGGCGAGGAGCTCCTCTTCGTCATCGTCATCCGCGGGTAGCTCGAGCTCGAGGGGACTGGCGATGTAGACGCCGCTCGCGCTCGCCGGATCGAGCTCGACCTCCGCCTCCCCCGAGGCTAGCGCGGGCTCCTCCGCGGCCGCAGCGGGGCCGACCTCCACCTCCACGTCGTCGATCGGATCGCCGAAGTCGATGTCGATGATCAGCTCGTCGGCGGGCGCCGCCGGCTCCTCGATCGTCATGTCGATCTCGACCTCCTCGAGCCCGTCGAGGTCGACCTCCACCTCCTGCGCCGCAGGAGGTGCGGGCGTCGGCGCGAGCGCGAGCGCGGGCGCGGGCGCAGCGGTCGCCTCTACGTCGATCTCGATCACCTGCTCCGCTGCGGGCTCGGGCTCAGGCGCTGGCGCTGGCGCTGCGAATTCCTCCGCAGCGGCCGCGACCACAGGCTCCTCCGCCTCGACTTCGGGCTCAGGCTCACGACGCCCGAGCGGCGGCAGCTTGAGCCTCGGCAGCGGCCTGCGGGGCTTCGGCGGCGTCGGGGGCTTCGGCGTCGCAGCGGGCCGCGAACCCACCGGCTTCACCCACCTCGCGGTGCGCTCCGCCGCCACGTCGCGCGGACCCGTCGGGGTCGGGGTCTCGGCCTCCGCGATCGCGTCGATCTCCTCGACCTCTTCGACCTCTTCGACCGCGTCGACCGCGTCGACCTCGTCAATGATCTCCTCGGCGACCGGCGCCGCCTCGGCCTCTTCGACGGCCGGCGCCGCCACCTCGGGCGCGGCCGCGCTGTCATCCGCCGCCCCGACCTCGACGCCCGCCTCGACCTCGACGCCCGCCCGGGGCTCCTCGACCTCGACCGCGACGCTCGACTCCTCTCGGCCGGCCGTAGCGACTTCAACCGCGGCCACATCTTCGACCGCGTCACTCGCGGGCCGAGCCGCCGACGGGACCTCCACGGCCGGCCGCTCCGCGCTCGGGGCGATCAGCAGCGGCATCTCCATGTCCGCAAAGACATCTTCGAAGTCGCTGTCCGCGTCGTCCTCGACCTCGCCGCCGAGGTCGAGCACAGGAGTGCGGCTCGCGGGGCCGCCGAGGGCGCGCAGCGCAGCTGCGCCGAGCTCCACCGACTCCTCCACGGAGCCCTCACCGCCGGTCGCCTCCGGCTCGCTCGCGGTCGGCGCAGAGCTCGTCGGCGCCTCCGCGCTCGCCTCCGCCGGCGAGTCGACGACGTCGACGACGATCTCGATCTCCTCGGCGAACTCGGGCTCCGGCTCCAGCTCCAGCTCCGACTCCGACTCCGACTCCGACTCAAGGGCCTCGTCCGTCGTCGACGGGCTGTCGCTGTCGAGCGAGTCGTCGAAGAGATCGATGTCGATGTACTCGTCGCTCGTCCCGGTGTCGGTGCTGATCAGCGAAGGACCGCCGCCGACGCCTCGCCCCCAGGGGTCGTCGGGCCACGCCTCGTCGTCGTCGAGCATCTCGATGATGATCCCGGTGTCGTCCTCGTTCTCCTCGCCCTCGGAGGCGGACTCGGGCCACGGCTCGTCGACCTCCTCGACGATCGCGCCGCCGGCTTCGACCTCGACCTGGTGAGCCCGCGACGTCGCCATCGCCGCCTCGACGTCCATCAGCAGCTCGTCGTCGACGTCCGCGCCGAGGCCGAGCGAGGGCATCGCCGAGAGGTCGCCGCCGGCGAGGATCTCGTCGAGCTCGCGGTCGTACTCGTCCTC
>JAGQIT010000072.1:0-22590 GCA_020431135.1 Myxococcales bacterium
GAGGCCGAGGTGGCGGGCGACGGCGCGGACGTGGTTGGTCGCGTCGAAGACGGTGATCGGCGCGACCGCGGTGCCGTCGCTGAGGTCGAGGCGGCGGACCCGGTCCTCGTCGGCGTCGTAGTCGACCCCCTCGACGAGCGCGTCGACGTGCTCGCAGTGGGGGTCGCCCGCGACCGCGCGGAAGATCGCCGCGTCGACCTGCGCCCGGTCGACGTGGAGGAAGGCGTCCGGCGGCTCGCGGTAGCCGAGCGCCGCGTAGAAGGCCGACGACATCCGCCCGCGCTGCATGTTGAGGTCGCAGCGGACCGCCCGCTCGCCGACGTGGGCCGTCACCGCCGTCTTCGCCAGGTAGGCCTCTTTGAACTCGGGGAAGTAGTCGACGAAGTCGAGCGACCCCTCGAGGTTGAGCGACTCGCCGAGGCGGCTGCCCTCGCCCTCGACCGGCGGGCCGACGAGCAGGTGGCGGATCCCCGCGCGGGCGAGCGAGCGGCTGATCGCGCAGCCCGTCAGGCCGGTGCCGACGATCACCGGCAGCGACGGGCGGAGCCGCGGCGCGGCGGCGGTGGCGGTGGCGGTCGACATACGCGGCTAGAGCTCCCGGCGAAGCGGCAGATCGGCGGGGCGATCCCCGTCCGGCTTCCACAGCACGAACTGATAGACCGAGCACTTGATCTTGAGGAAGTAGTGCGTCGAGTACGAGTAGAGGACGCGCAGCGCCCGGTAGCGCTCGCGCCCGATCGCGGCGACCACCGCCTCCTCGTTGGCCTCGAGGTTGCGCCGCCAGGCGCGGTGGGTCCAGGCGTAGTGCTCGCGCAGGTTCTCGACGTCACGGACCTCGAAGCCGGCCTCGGACGCCGCCTGGATGTACTGCGCCAGGTAGGGCATGTCGGCGTCGGGGAAGAGGTACGAATTCGTGAACTCGATCGCCTCGGTCGTCGCCTCGCTGACGCTGCTCGACACCCCCTGGAGGGCGAAGAGGCCGCCGGGCCGCAGGAGCTTGAAGGCCTTGGCGAAGTAGACCGGCAGGTTCTTGACGCCGACGTGCTCGACCATGCCCAGGGAGATGATCTTGTCGTAGGGCGCCGCCTCGTCGATGTCGCGGTAGTCGCAGATCTCGACGCTCGCCCTGCCCTCGACGCCCTCCTTCGCCAGGCGCGCGCGGCAGAACTCCGCCTGCGCCTTGGAGATGGTCACGCCGTTGATCGTCGCCCTGTAGCGCTCGCTGACGTACGAGAGCACCGCCCCCCAGCCGCAGCCGATGTCGAGGATCCGGTCGCCGTCCCGCAGGCCGATCTTGCGACAGACCCGCTCCATCTTGTTGAGCTGCGCCTGGCGCAGGTCGCCGTCGTCGGCGTAGAAGCAGGCGCTCGAGTAGTTCTGCGTGTCGTCGAGGATCTTGGCGAAGGCCTCGTTGCCCTGGTCGTAGTGGTACTCGATCGCCTCGGCGTCGCGCTCCTTGGTGTGCGCCTGCGGATCGGCGCTGGCGAAGGGGTCGAGGTCGCCGCTGGCGACCTCATCGGCGTCGGTGCCGAACTTCTCTTGGAGGAACTCGGCGACCGGGTAGACGTGCTCCATGTCGCCCTCGATGTCGACCTCGTCGCGGAGGTAGGCCTCACCGAGCACCCGCCAGTCCGACGAGGCCATGAACTTCGCCATGATCTCTGGGTGGCGGAGCACCAGCGTGAAGCGGGGGGTGAAGCCCTCGGGGCTGACCGTCGTGCCGTCCCAGAGGCGGACGGCGAAGGCGTGCTCGGGAAGCATCGAACACGCCTCGGTCAGGAAGTCTTGGGCCATCTCGCGAAGCTCGGTCATCGTCTCTCCGTGATCTACTCGGGGTGCACCGCGCACCCACAGATGCGGGAGATTAGCGTTTCGCCGGCGTCCTCATCCACCCGTTCGGGCCGCGGGCGAGAGCGCGCGTCGCCGGCCATCGCCGACGCGCGCGTCAGCACGCGCTCGGGCGCTCGCGCGCGCCCGCGTCGACGTCGAGCGCTCGCGTTCGCGCGCCAGCATAAACCTGTCTCTTAAGGCATGCCAAAACTGCAGCCGTCCAGACGCGCGAGAGCCCGGGCGGCGCGCGCCGACCCGGGCTCCTGCGTCGCCGCGGCTCGCCTCTACGAGCCGGCCTCGATGCTCGCCAGCTCGTAGACCTTCGCGGTCTTGTCGTCCTCGCCGCGCGGGCCCTCCTCGACCTTGGCGTAGACGCCGGGCTTGTCGGCGATCATCCAGACCTTGAAGTTGGCGCCGAAGAAGTCCTTGAGCTCGACGACGACGGTCTTGAACTCGCCGGCGGGGACCGTGACGTCGGCGACCTCGACGAGGTTCGCCTCCGGCTTCTCGACGGCGAAGAACGGGCTGAACTTCGTCCAGTCGCGGGTCGCGACCTCGTTGGCGCCCTTGTCGTCGCTCGGCTTGTTGACCGTGTTGCACACCGTGCCGACGGTCTTGCTGTCAGACTTCTTGACCACGCAGCGGTAGTCGTCCTCGATCGCCTTGCCCTTGGCGTCGGTGCCGGAGAGCTTGTAGGTGAGGACGGTGCCGGCCTTCATCTCGCCGGCGACCTTCTCGCGGACCCACGGGAAGTCGAGCTTGACCTCCTTCGGGCCCTCGTCCTCCGGCTTCGCTTCCTCCGGCTTCGCCTCTTCGGGCTTGGCCTCCTCGGCCTTCGGCTCCTCCTTCTTGTCGCCGCCGCAGGCGACGGGGAGGGCGAGTCCAGCGATCAGGGCGAGGGCGATCCAGGGGCTGCGTTGCATGGTCGTGTTGGCTCCAGCGCGACGATACCCGCGCAGGCGGACCCTGACAACGGCCGCCCGCGGCCGCCGTCAGCCGCCGAACACCCCGCAGCCGGGGTAGGTGTACGAGAAGCCGTACCAGCGGGCGAAGAGCTGCATCGGCGCGCCGCCGTCGGCCCACGTCGCCCGCGGGATCCCGTCGCGCGGATCGACCCCGACCCGGAGCACCCGCGCACCCCAGCGATCCTCGACGCCGCCGGCGATCGCCCCCTTCGGGTAGAAGCGGGCCTCGCCGTCGACGACGACCCCGAGCCCATGCGTGTGCTCAGGGAGGCGGTTGTCCGCGGCGGCCATCGTCTTGCGGAAGAACCACGGGATCAGCCCCTTCTCGCGCTTCCAGCGGTTGCCGAGCGCGCCGGCCAGCAGCCGCCCCTTCAGCGGCAGCTTCGAGTGCGAGTAGGCGAGCCCCGGGTCGTCCGCGAGGGCCGTCGCGACGTCGGAGATCGGCGTGTGCCAGACGTCGAGCCGCGCCCCCTTGAGCGGGCCGTGGACGGCCTCGCCGGTGACGTGATCCCAGTAGCTTCGGCTCTCGTCGTCGATCAGGAGGACGAGGCCGTTGTAGAGGCCGCCGGCGCTGAGGTGGAGGGTCCTGCCGTCGATCGTGGGCGTCAGACCGACGCCGCTGTGGCAGACCGCTCAGAACGAGACGGCGTAGGGCTCCCCCGCGAGCTCGCCCTGCGCCAGGTGATGGAAGGCCATCTGGCGCAGCGACAGGGCCCGGCGGGCGCCGCCGCGCTCGACGATGATCAGCGCCTCCTTGGGATCGAGCCCAGCGCTGACGAGCGGCGAACCACGGTCCGGCACTCGAAAGCGGGGGAAGTCGTCAGGCTCGTGGAGCATCGCCCGGCTCGCGTCAAAGTCCATGCGCACCTCCGCGCGTACACGCGCCCTACGACCGTAGCACGTCGACGGCCGCCGCCGCGCGGACGAAGCGCCCCGGGACGACGACCTCTGCGCGACGCAGAGGCGCGACTCAGACGAGGGAGACGGGCTCCATGTCCGCCGGCATCGCCGCCAGCTCCGCGTCGCTGAGGCGCGCGTAGATCTCGATGAGGTTGCCGCCGGGATCCCGCAGCCACAGCTCGTGCAGCGGCGTCCCGCGCCAGGTCGTCCGCGCGGGCTTGTGGATCGACCAGCCGGCGGCCGCGGCCCGGCGGTGCGCCGCGACGACGGCCTCCTTGCTGCCGACGTCGATCCCGAGGTGATAGAGCGTGTCGTGGTGCAGCTCCATGCCGTCGTCGACGAGGACGACGAAGTTGGTCCGCAGCGCGGGGCTCACGAAGGTCACGTAGCGGTGCGTCCACTCCTTCGGCGCGACGCCGAGGAGCCAGGTGTAGAAGCGCGCCGCGGCGGCGAGGTCAGGCACGCGGATGCTCGCGTGGAACTCGCGCGGGTCGGGGCCGGCCGGCACGTCGCGCAGCGCCGCGAGCACCTCGAGGCGCGCGCGGAGCTGATCTCGCGTCGCCCGGAAGCGGCGCAGGCGGGACTCCTCGTCGTCCTCCTCGTCGCCGCCCGCAGGGTCGGCCAGCGGCCAGCGGAGCCGCGGCGCGTCGACGAGGGCGAGCGGGCAGACCTCCTCGGCGCAGAGCGTGATCACGAGGTCGACGCCCGCGGGATCGATCGCCGCGACCGACTTCGAGGTCTGCGTCGACAGGTCGACGCCGGCCTCGCGCATCACCGCGATCGCGTCGGGGTGCACCCGCGTCGGCGACGAGCCCGCGGACTGGACGCGGACGGCGTCGCCGAAGCGCGCGCGCGCGAGGCCCTCGGCGATCTGCGAGCGCGCCGAGTTGGCGACGCACAGGAAGAGGATCCCGTCGAAGCGCAGCCCCGGCATGGCGCCTCAGACCACCGCCGCCGAGAAGGTCCCGCCCTCGATCGGCGCGATCGTGAAGGTCGGCGCGATCCCGCGGGCGAGCGGCGAGCGGATCAGCGGCGACGAGTTGTAGACGTTCGGGACCTCGCCGCCGCAGTCACCGCGATCGGCGACCTCGCGCTCGAGGAGCATCGACGTGTACTGGGCGAAGGTGTCCTCGAGGGCGTTGCCGTTGAGGACGACCTCGGCGTCGTAGGTGTCGGCGTAGTAGCGCAGGCTGCGGAGCTTCGACGCCCGCGGGATGTAGGAGTCGGGGCAGATCCCGTTCTCCGAGACCGCGAAGACGCCGCGCCCCGGCGCGTGGAAGACGATCGAGTGGTTGCCGCGGGTGTGCCCCGGCGTCCACACGAGGGCGATCCCCTTGCCGAGCCAGGCCGATCCCTCGAGGGCGACGATCCGCTCGCGGTCGACCCCGTCGAGCGCCCCCTCGATCCACCACGGGCGCTGGAGCGGGTGGAGCTGCTCCAGCGCCTCGAGCTCGCGGCGGTTGACCAGGAGCTTGGCCCGCGGGTAAAGGGGCGCGCCGTCGAGGTCGCCGAAGCCGCGGCGGAGGTCCTGGACGTGGAGGTGGTCGAAGGTCACGTAGTCGACCTTCGCCGGGTCGATGCCGACCGCGCGCAGGCGGGCCGCCGGCCCCGGGATCGACGTGTCGAACGAGGTCGGCACCCAGCTCGCGAGCTCGCGCCGGGCCTGGGCGAAGAAGGGCGCGCGGATCGACAGGTCGTGCTCGCTCGGGTTGACGAGGAGGGTCTTTCGCTCGCCGGCGAAGTCCTCGAACTCGATCACCTGCATGCGGTTGCGCATGACCACGTACTTGGCCTTGTTGACCGGCGCCTGCCAGAAGCCGAAGGCCTGCGGGTAGGGGAAGGGCAGGAGGTCGAGGGTGAGGATCGCCCGCACCGGGCCGTCGCCCTTGAACAGGCGGTTGAAGGCCTGGCCGCGCTCGACGACCTCGAGGTTGCGGCGCCCCGGGTGGGTCGTCGTCCACAGGTCGTCGACCTCGGGGATCGGGCGGGCGTTGGCCGGGAGCGCGGTGTCGATCATCGAAGGGGCGCTTTCTCGCGGGGGCGGCCCGCGTCACAGGGGGTCGATTCTAGCTAGTCCGTCTTCCGGTGGGCCCGCGTGACGCCGTCGATCCGCTCGATCCGGTTGAGCACGCGGAGGACCTGGTCGTTGTTCTGGATCTCGAGGACGACGGTGACGGTCGCCATGCCCTCGCGCTTGTTGCTCGACGCGCTGGCGTGGCTGAGGTTGACCCCGTAGTCGGAGATCACGTCGAGGACGTCGCGCATCAGCCCCGGGCGGTCGACGCCGTGGACGGCGATCGTCACCGGGTAGGTGCGGCCGCGCTCCTGCCCCCAGTCGAGCTCGATCAGGCGCTCGGGCTCAGGGCTCGAGACGATGTTCGGGCAGTCGCGGCGGTGGATGACGACGCCGCGGCCGCGGCTGATGTAGCCGATCACCGGGTCGCCGGGGACCGGCGTGCAGCAGCGCGCCGGCTGCGAGAGGATGTCGCCGACGCCGGCGATGCTCACCCCGGCGGCCGCCTTCTGCTTCTTCGTCGGGCGCTTTTGCGGCTCGGCGGCGAGGATCGCCGCCTCCTCCTCGGCGGCGCGCTTTTGCCGGGCCTGCTCGCGCTCGAGGTCGAGGATCTTCATCGCGTAGGTCTGGCTCGGCGTGTCGCCGAAGCCGATCGACGCGAGCATGTCGTCGGCCGAGCGCAGCTCGAAGAGCTCGGCGATCTCCTCCGGCTTCCACTTGTCGAGGCCGACGCGCCGCAGCTCGCGCTCGAGGAGCTCGCGCCCCTGGGTGATCGCGTCGCCCCGCCCCTGCTGGCGGAACCACTGGCGGATCTTCTGCCGCGTCGACGGCGAGTGGACGTAGCCGCTCTGCGGGCTCAGCCAGTCGCGGCTCGGCTGCGGCTTCTTGTGCGTCAGGATCTCGACGCGGTCGCCGGTCTGGAGCTTGTAGTCGAGCGGGACGATCGTCCCGTTGACGAGGGCGCCGCGGCAGCGGTGGCCGACCTGGGTGTGGACGCGGTAGGCGAAGTCGACGGGCGTCGCCCCGACCGGGAGGTCGATGACGTCGCCCGTCGGCGTGAACACGTAGGCCTGGTCCTGGAAGATGTCGGTCTTCAGCGACTCGACGAGGTCGCGCGGATCCGTGACCTCCTTCTGCCACTCCATCACCTGGCGCAGCCAGTTGAACTTCTCGTCGGCCGCGCGGTTCGACTTGGTCGTGTTCTCCTTGTAGCGCCAGTGCGCGGCGATGCCGTACTCGCCGAGGTAGTGCATCTCGTGCGTGCGGATCTGGATCTCGAGCGCCTTGCCGCCGGGCCCGATCACCGCGGTGTGCAGCGACTGGTAGCCGTTGCCCTTCGGCTTGGCGATGTAGTCGTCGAACTCGCCGGCGATCGGCGTCCACAGCGAGTGGACGAGGCCGAGCACCGCGTAGCAGTCGGCGAGGCGGTCGACGAG
Organism: Myxococcales bacterium; assembly: GCA_020431135.1. Taxonomy (GTDB): domain Bacteria; phylum Myxococcota_A; class Polyangia; order Nannocystales; family Nannocystaceae; genus JADJRG01. The sequence goes on from JAGQIT010000072.1 coordinate 7,146, forward strand.
CACGCGCACGGCCGAGGCGTCGTAGATCTCGTCGAGGCCGACGCGCTTGCGCTGCATCTTCTTGTAGATCGAGTAGATGTGCTTGGGTCGGCCGCTGATCTTGCCGGCGATCCCGGCCTCCTCGAGGCGCGCGCCGATGATCGTCGCGATCGCCTCGTCGATCAGCCTCGTGCGGACCTCGCGGGTCGCCTGCCAAGCCGCTTCGAGATCTCGCTTGTAGATCTCGGGCTCGAGCTCGCGCAGGCAGAGATCCTCGAGCTCCCACTTGAGCGAGAAGATGCCGAGGCGGTTGGCCAGCGGCGCGTAGATCTCGAGGGTCTCGCGGGCGACCCGGCGGCGCTCCTCCGCGTCGACGCCCCGCAGCTCGCGCATGTCGCGGAGGCGGAGGGCGAGGGCGACGAGAACGACCCGGACGTCGGCGGCGATCGCCAGGAACATCTGGCGCAGGCGCTCGACGGTCCCCGCGTCGAAGCGATCCCAGCGCATCAGGCCGAGCTTGCGGACGCCGTCGACCAGGGCCGCGACCTCCTCGCCGAGCTCCCCCTCGACCGTCGCCAGCTCGACGGCGCCGTCGCTCACCGCCTGGACGAGGAGCGCGGCCGCGACCGCCGGAGGATCGAGGCGCAGCTCCGCGAGGTGCGCGGCCGCGGGCAGAGCCGCGCTCAGGGCCTCCGCGTCGCGCTCGCGGACGAGGGCGCGGGTCCGCTCGAGGAGTTCGTCAGAGCCGTCAAAGTTGCCCCGGACGAGGTCCTGGACGCTCTCAAAGGTGCTCTCGTGGGCTGTGACCATGACGGGCGCTCGCGCCCGAGGGTACTCGAGATGGGCGGCGGCGGCGAGGGGGGGCGACGTCCCCCAGGTCGCGCGGTCGCGGCTCCTCGCGCAGACGCCCGCGACGACCCTCCGCGGGCGTCCCTCGTTCGCTGACCCCGCGACGGACCGCTCACCACAAGGAGCGCACGCATGGGCGACGCGCGTGGTCCTCGCGGGCGCTCTCAGCACCGCCCACCGCGAGCGACGACGGGGCGAGAGAGCTCGCTAGCCTGGCTGCTCGCGGCCGCGATGACGCCGGGTTCAAGCGACAGACCTAGCGCTTGGCGAGCTGGCGCCGCACCTTCGCGCCGAGCTCCTCGATGAGGCGCCCGCGCGGCAGACCGAGGCGCTCGACGAGCGGCCGGAACTCGACGTCCGCGCGGATCGCCGCGCACTCGCTGAGGGACCCCGGAGCGAAGAGGATGACCGGCCGCCGCCGCTCGTCGCTCCCGAGGCCCGCCGCGAGGGCGTAGGTGTCGCCGGCGCCGGGCGCCGTCAGGTCGACGAGGAAGAGCGCCGCGCTCTCGCGATCGGCCGCCGCCGCCGCGCCGTCGAGCATCGCCGCCACGTCCTCGCACAGCACCTCGCTGTTCGCGTAGATCGGCGTCGGCGCGTCACCGGGCGCCGCCGCCCGCCGCACCGCGTCGACGATCCGCTCACGATCGAGGCGTCGGCTGAGAACGTCCGCGGCCTCGATCTCGAGCCCGAAGTGCCCCGAGGGATCGAGGAGCACGACGGTCAACCCGCCGCGCTCGAGCCCCGCCGCGATCTGGGTCAGGGTGACGAGCCCCGCCGCGTCGCTGCTGTCGAGGGCGACGACGACGTGCGCAGGCGTCAGGTTCTTCACCGCGGCGACGGCCCCGAGATCGGTCTCGAGCACCACCTCCGCGGTGTCGTCGAGGACGCGCTCGCGCAGCTCGGAGAGGAAGCCGGCGTTGCGGCCGATGAGCAGCGCCGTCGGCGGGCCCACGCGCGGCATGTCGAGGGATGACGCCGCCGCGCGCATGCCGGTCCCGCTCTCGAGGAAGCCGCGGATGTCCGACGGCAGCTCGACGGTGAAGACCGACCCCTCGCCGAAGACGCTGCTGACGAGGATCTCGCCGCCCATCATCCGCGCCAGCCGCCGCGAGATCGCCAGGCCGAGGCCGGTGCCGCCGAAGCGCCGGCTGATCGACTCGTCGGCCTGCGAGAAGCTGGCGAAGAGGCGGGTGAGCTGCTCCGGGGTCATGCCGATCCCGGTGTCGCGGATCGTGAAGACGACGACGTCGAGGTCGCCGGCGCCGTCGCGGCCGCCGCGATCGCTGGCGACCATCCGCCGGCGCTCGACCTCGACGTCGATCTCGCCGTCGCGGGTGAACTTGCAGGCGTTGCCGATGATGTTCACGAGGATCTGGCGGATCCGCGTCGCGTCGGCCGTCACCGTCCCGACCTCCGGCGCGCAGCGGAGGACGATGCGGTTGTGGTTCGTGTTGGCGAGCGAGCCGACCGACGCGACCGTCTCGCGGACGAGCGCGGCGACGTCGACCGGACCTGGCTGGATCGACAGCCGCCCCGACTCGATCTGGTTGAGGTCGAGGACGTCGCTGACCAGCGCCAGGAGGTGCGAGCCGGCGTCGTGGATCCGCCGGATGTCGGCGCGGATGTCCGAGACCAGCGGGTCGGCCTCGTGACGATCGACCTCGAGCACCTCGAGGATCAGCTCGGAGTAGCCGATGATCGCGTTCAGCGGCGTGCGCAGCTCGTGGCTGACGCTCGCCAGGAACGAGCTCTTGGCGATCGAGCTCTTGAGGGCCTGGTTGCGGGCGACCCGCAGCTCGCTGTTGAGCTCACGCAGCTCGCGCAGCGAGTGCGAGCGCTCCATCGCGTAGCGCATCGACCGCTCGAGCTGCGCCGCGTTCGAGTCGAGCTTGCTCAGGAAGTCGGAGGCGCCGGCCTTCATCGCCTCGACGTCGATCTCGCGCTCCGTCTGCGCCGTCAGGAAGACGATCGGCGTCTCGCAGCCGCGGCCGCGGACCTCGCGGAGGAGCTCGAGCCCGGTCTTCGCCCCGAGGCGGTGATCGAGGAGGCAGATGTCGAAGTCGCGGGTCAGCAGGAGCTCGACGCCCTCTTCGTACTCCTGGGCCCAGGTGACGTCGTACTCACAGATCACGATCTCAGCGAGCGCGTCGATGACGAGGGCGTAGTCGTCCTCGTCATCCTCGACGATGAGCAGCGAAACCGACGTCGTCACGAGGGCATCTCTTCTTCTTAGTCGCTGGCGATCTCGACGATCTCGAACCAGTAGCGGCCGAGGACCTGCATCACGTCGACCAGCGAGTCGAAGCTCACCGGCTTGACGATGAACGAGTTCACGCCGAGGTCGTACGACCGGTAGATGTCGGTCTCCGCCTGCGACGTGGTCAGGACGACGATCGGGATCCGCCGGAGGTCGTTGTCCGACTTGATCTCCGCGAGCGCCTCGCGGCCGTCCTTGCGCGGCATGTTGAGGTCGAGGAGGATCAGCCCTGGGCGCGGCGACACCTCGGGGTCGCTGTACTTGCCGCGGTGGTGGAGATACTCGAGCAGCTCCTCGCCGTCCTCGACGAAGCGCACGTCGTTGGCGAGCCGGCTCTCCTCCAGCGCCTCGGCGGCGAGCATGCGGTCCTCAGGGTCATCGTCGGCGATGAGGATCGTTATTGAGTGCTTGTCTGAGAGCATCATGCTCCTTGCTTCTCCTCGACTGCGTGGACAGGTATCCGGATGATGAAGGTGGTGCCGTGACCGGGCGCGTCACCGACGTCGATCGAGCCGCCGTGCTGCTCGCAGATCTTGCGGCAGATCGCCAGGCCGATGCCGGTGCCGTCGTACTTGCCGCGCCCGTGGAGGCGCTCGAAGATCCCGAAGATCCGCTCGCGGTAGCGCGGCTCGATGCCGATGCCGTTGTCGACGACGCGGATGATCGCGACGGCGCTCTTGCCCTCGCCCTCGACCTCGGAGGTGATCTTGACCACCGGCGCGGCCTCGGGGCGGCGGAACTTGATCGCGTTGGCGACGAGGTTCTGGAAGAGCTGACGCATGCGCGTGCGGTCGCCCTCGATCGTCGGCATCGGCCCGAACTCGACCGCGCCGCCGCTCTCCTCGATCCGGACCTCGAGGTCGGAGACGACGCTGGCGAGGAGCTTGTTGAGGTCGATGTCGCTGTCCGACCGCCCCTTCGTCGACAGCCGCGAGAACAGCAGCAGGTCGTTGATCAGGTTCTGCATCCGCCGGGCGGCGTCCTGCATCCGGGCGATGTAGTCGCGGCCGGTCTGCGGCAGCTCCTCGGCGAACTTGCGGCTGAGCCGCTCGGAGAACGCCTGGATCTTGCGCAGCGGCTCCTGGAGGTCGTGCGAGGCCACCGACGCGAAGCGCTCGAGCTCGCTGTTGCTGCGCTCGAGCTGGAACATGTACTCGCGCAGGCTCTTCTCGGCGACGCGGCGCGCCGCCTCGGCCCGCCGCTGGAGGGTGATGTCGCGGGTGACGAGGACGACGCCGATGATCCCCTTGGCCCCGCGGATCGGCCCGAGGCGGCTCTGGAAGTTGCCGATGCTGCCGTCGGGGTAGGTGACGCGGGTCTCGTAGGTCAGCGACTCGCCTGACGACACGACGCGGGCGAAGCGCTCGCGCAGGGCCGGGCGCTCGTCGGGCGAGATCGGCATGAAGAAGCTGTCCGGCTGACCGATGAGCGCCTCGGGGGCGATCCCCGGCGGATCGCGGTTGAGGGTCTGGACGACGCCGTCGGTGTCCGCGGTGACCACGAAGTCGGCGAGCGCCGACGACAGCGCCTGCCAGTTGGCGGTCGCCAGCTCGGCCTTCTCGCGCAGCTCGTCCTCGGTCATCAGCCGCGGCTGAGCGATCACCGCGAAGCGACCGCCCTCGAGCTTGCCGACGCTGAGGTCGTGGGCGAGCCAGGTGCCGCCCGCCGCCCGGAGATCCGTGTGATGCACAGACTTCTTGTCGTCGCCCGCGGTCACCCACGCCAGCGTCGCGTCGGCCGTCGACGGCCGCAGGAGCCTCTTCAGCGGGCGGCCGACGATCGCGTTCGCCTCGTAGCCGAGGCGCTCCCAGGCGCGGTTCGCCGCGGCGATCGTCCCGTCCGCCTCGAGGACCAGCGCCGGACAGGGTGAGAGTTCAAAGAAGGCCTCACGGTGGGGTGCGTCCTGCATTTAATCACTACCCGTACGCGCACGGACACGAACGCCTCGCAACCGTCGCCGACAGACACTAGCATAGTGGTCGACGCTGTATCAAAGGACATCAAACGTTCATTTTCGCACCACGCGCAGCGTCACAGACTATTAATAGGTTCCAGATCGAACGAGCCGCATTCGCCGCACCTCCGCGGTGTCGATTCTCGGCGACAGTCAAAGGACCAGCCCAATGGCGAATTTGCTCACTCCCCTCCTCGCGCACGCGCGCCACCAGACGCCGCCCGGCCCCCGCGGCCACCTCCTCGGCGCGCTCCACCAGGTGCTCGACGGCCGCCTCTATGAGCTCCTCGAGCACATGTGGCGCGCCTATGGCGACCTCACGTCCGTCCGCGTCGGCGCCAAGCTGATGGTCTCGGTCGTCCACCCGCGCCACATCCACGAGGTCCTCGCCGCGCGTCGAGAGCGCTACACGAAGGAGTCGCACCGCGCGCGCGTTCTCCTCGGCGACGGCCTGCCGGCGAGCAATGGCGAGTCATGGGCTCGTCAGCGCCGCCTCCTCCAGCCGCGCTTCGTCCCGCGTGAGCTCGGCCGCTTTGACCACCGAATCGAGGGAGCGCTCGAGCGGGTCATTGAGCGCTGGGGGCGAGCGGCCGACGACGAGGGGGTCCTGGACCTCGACCAAGAGATGACCGACCTGACCCTCGACCTCAGCCTGCGTGCGCTCTCGAATGACTACTTGAGCGACGAGCACGCGGCGCTGCGCTGCGCGATCGTCGACGCCGTCGACTTCGTCGCCGCGAGCGGCCAGCTCTTCCGCCTCTCGCTGCGAGTTCCGACCGCGCGCAATAGGCGCTTCGTCAGCTCGCTAGCGACGATCCATGACTTCGTCGATCGTGCGATACGCGCGCACCGCGACCAGTCCGTCCCAAGGGACAGGAAGGATCTCCTGTCTACAATTATGGACGCACGCGCCGAGGAGGGATCGTGGATGTCCGACGAGCTCGTCCGTGACGAGGCGATCTCCCTCCTCCTCGGCGCCTACGACTCGACCGCGCGCGCGCTCACCTGGACGTGGGCGCTCCTCGACGCCCACCGCGACGTACGCGCCAGACTCCAGGCCGAGGTCGACCAGCTCGGCGGCAGGACCCCCCTGACCCCGGACCGCGGGTCGCTCCCATGGACGCTCGCCGTGATCCACGAGACGCTCCGCCTCTATCCGCCCTTCTGGGTGTTCCCTCGCCACGTCGCCGAGGACGATGAGCTCGGCGGCTACGCGATCCCGAAGGGCAGCACCGTGATGATCTCGCCGTTCCTCACGCATCGCCACCCCGACCTCTGGCCGATGCCCGAGCGCTTCGATCCGGAGCGCTTCCTCGCGGACGATGCGCCGCGCCGCGCCCGCGCGAGCGCCATCTACTTCGGCTTCGGACCGCGCACCTGCGTGGGCAACCACCTCGCGCTCCTCGAGACGACGGCGGTGATCGGCTGCCTCGCCCAGCGCTTCGAGCTCACCGGCGACGGCAGGCCACCGGTCCCAGAGTTCGCCACGACGCTGCGCCCGCGCGGCGGCCTCAAGATGCGCATCCGCCGGCGCGAGGGCGTCGGCTGAGCCTCCGAGCCCGTGGACGGCTCGAACCGGCGGAACCCACGGCAGCCGCGACGGGATCACGGCGGGTACGTCGCGGGTCTATCACAGCCGCCGCGNNGCCGCGTTCTCGGCGGAGCGCGCGGGGCGTGACGACAACACCGAGCGCCGCGAACTCCCCGACCACCTGCGCAGCGTCCCGTGTTCTCGAGGAGGGACCCCGCGGCCCCGGCGGCCGCGACACGACGTGAGCGCGGACGATCACACGCGGCTCACAGCTCGCAGCCTCGCGTCGCAAGCGTCGGCGCTGACAGGCCGCGCGGGACTTCCTCCGCAGGCTCCTAGGCCAGGACGTCGTCAAGATCGTCGAGGAGCCGCGCCCGATCGCTGATCATCCACCCCCGCGAGATCGCGAGCGCACGCAGCTCTGGCACCGGCTCAAAGGCGATCGGGGTCCCGACGACCTCGAGAACACAGGCGTCGCTGAGGGCGTTGCCGAGGGCCATCGACCCCGCCAGGTCGACCGCGCCGGCGAGGGCGTCGACGCCGAGGAGCCGACGCAGGGCCGCCATCTTTCCCTGGGGCCGACCCGGCATCAGCTCGCAGGTGCCGGTATAGACGCCGTCTTCGACCCCGAAGATCGACCCGGCCGCGTCGCCGACGCCGAGCTCCGCCGCCAGGCAGCGGACGATCTCCCGCGGCGAGGACGAGACGATCACCGGCCGCAGGCCGCGAGCGCGGATCATCTCGACCATCGGCCGCACGAAGGGGAAGAGCGCCCCGCGCCGCCCTGACCAGACCTCAGCCGCGACCTCCGCGACCGTCGAGGTCGGGATCCCCCGAATCGCCGCGGCGAAGCGCCGCGTCGTCTCGGCGACCATATCGTTATAAGAAATCACGCCTCCGCGCTGGCGCCTGATCTCCGCGAAGATCGCGTCGATGTGCTCCGGGGCGCCGAGCCCCCAGCTACGCAGGCGATCGAGGAGCCCTAGACCCAGCGACCCCGGGATCATCGTCCCGTCAATATCGAGCACAGCGATCCGCACAACAACCCTCGATCACCGGATGCGGATGGTATACTATATTGAATCGTTGGTCTAGGCGCCGCGGGCCTATATGGCGCGCGCGGCCGCGAAGAGTGCGGAATAGAGGGCTCCCCGCGGCGATGTAGGCCGTAGTAATCAGAGGTAGGACGATGGCGCTATTGGATCAATTGGACGAGGCTATCGACAGTGCGAGCCGCTACGTCGCGTCGCGGATGACGGCGAGCGGGCGTTTCATCGGCGGCTGCGAGGCGCGCCCCCTCGAGACGGCGCTCTTCCTCCACCTCGAGAACGTCCTCGGCGAGGACGCCTCGACCGCGCCGCGCCTCGCCGCCTATTGCCGGCGCTTCCTCGACGAACCGACGGGCGTCAGCGGCGGAATCGACGCGATCCTGAGCACGCTGATCTGCCGCCGCGTGCTCGGCGACGGCCTCTCGCAGGCCGACCACGCGGCGCTCACGGCCGGCCTCGCGCGCTTTGACCACCCGACGCACAGGCGCAAGCGCCTCTTCTTCAACGTCATCCTCGCGGAGCTCGGCGCGGTCGCGCCGCCCGAGCTCGTCTTCCCCGCGGCCGCCGCCCGCCAGCCGAACAACCAGCTCTGGGTGTCGGTGATCCTGACATCGCTGCGGATCCTCCTGGCCGGGCTCCACGACCGCGTCGACGCGATCAGCCGCGACGAGATCGCCTTCATCGTCGACAACCAGGGCGCGGACGGCGGCTGGGAGCAGCATGTCCTGGCGACCATCGTGGCATTGATCGCGCTCCGCCGCGCCGGCTACCGCGGCCCGGCCCTGCGCCGCGGGATCGACTATGTCCGCCGGCAGCTCCGCGACGACGGCGGGATCCCCTTCATCGCCGACGAGGACGTGTGGGTGACCTGCCTCAGCGGCTATGTGCTCGCCGGCGCCCGACCGTCGACCTGTGATCTCAATAGGGTCGCGCGCTACGTCGCCGGGCTCCAGGCCGAGAACGGCGGCTGGGCCTACTCCGAGGGCGTGCGTCAGACCGACGCCGACGACACCTGCGTCGCCCTCGCCTTCCTCAGCCGCCACGACGCGGTCGGCCACCGCGAGGCGATCCGCCGGGCGCAGTGGTACCTCATCGCCCTCCAGAACGAGGACGGCGGCTTCCCGACCTTCGTCCGCGGCGCGCCCTCGGAGGCCGAGATCACCGCGAAGGCGATCATCGCCATGCGCAGCAGCAGCGCGGCCGCGTTCGCCGGGCGCATCCGCCGGGCCTGGCGCTGGCTGGCTACGGCCCAGCGCGAGGACGGCTCGTTCCGCGCCGAGTGGAAGCTCTGCGCGACCTACCCGACGCTCCACGTTCTCAGCGCCGCGGCCCTCTTCGAGGGCGACGCGGCCGCCGAGCGGGTGCGCTCGCGGACCCTCGAGTTCCTCCGCCGGTGGCGTCGACCAGACGGCGGCTGGGGCCTGCGCGAGTCCGGCGGCGAGCTCCACCTCCTGAGCACCGCCTACGCGCTCGCCGGCCTCGCGATGGACCGCGATGGCCTCGATCGCATCGAGTTCAGCCGATCCCTCGCGCTCCTCCTCGAGATGCAGGGGAGCGACGGCGGCTTCCACGGGAGCGGCGACTCCCTCGGACCGCGCCCCTTCGTCTATGACGTCCCGCTGCTCGCCTCTGTGTATTCGCTCCTCGCCCTCTCGTACTCGCGCGCGGCGCTCCTCCGGCACATCCAGCGCAGCGTCGACGAGCGCGATCGGGCGACGCCGCAGCGCGCCTGGCGGATGGTCGGCGGCCTCTGAGCCGCTGAGGGCGACCGACCCCGCCCACGTGCTCGTTGGGGCCTACGGCCAACTATAAACATAGGATTGCCTGCCCACACGCACCGACAATAACCACACAACGACCGCACTTCGTCGCGCAGAGTGGACAGAACGCGAGAATCCGCGGCTTTTTAACCTTTTGCCACTCGACACATGCAGACGCATCCGTCACTATTATCACTAGTCCCGCTGCCGACTCTGCGCAGAGAAAGTTGAGATCTCTGGATGCGCCCACTCGCCCTCGTACTCGCCCTCCCCGTTCTCTTCACCGCGACGCCGAGCGCGGTCGCTGACTGCTTCGGCGAGGTCTCGGTGGTCATCGACTTCGACGAGTCCATCGGCGAGCTGCCCGAGGGCGTCGCGGTCGACGTCTACGGCGACGTCTATGTCGGCGTGGCGACGACCGGAGAGATCCTCAAGATCGACGGCGGCCAGGTCACCCCCTACGCCAGCCTCGACGTCGGCGCCGGCTATGCCCTGGGGATGGCGACGGACGGCCCCGGGACGCTCTTCGTCGTCATGGCGACCTTCACCCCCGGGACCCAGGGCGTCTACCGCGTCACCCAAGGGGGCGACGCGACGATGATCGCGGAGTTCGACGCGGCCACGACCCTCCCCGACGACGTCATCCTCGGCCACGACGGCTACCTCTACGTGACCGAGGCGATCGGCGGGGCGATCCACCGGATCGACGCGAACACCTACGAGAGCGAGCTGTGGTTCCAGGACGAGCTGCTCGTCGGCGACCTCGAGAACTCTCCCCTCCCCTTCCCGGTCGGCGCCAACGGGCTCGCCCTCGACTGGCACTCGCTGGTCGTCTCGAACACGCAGATGGGCCGCCTCGTCCGGATCCCGATCGACTGCGACGGCGACCCCGGCGACCCCGAGGTCATCCTCGAGGATCCGATCCTCCACGGAGCGGACGGGGTCGTGCTCGACTCGCAGCGCAACATCTACGTCGCGGTCAACGATCCCAACGTCGTCCTCCGCGTCTCCCCCGACGGCGAGGACGTCGACATCATCGCCGACGAGAGTGACGGCCTCGACTTCCCGGCGTCGCTGGCCTTCGGCCGCGGCTACGATCGCAAGAGCCTCTACATCACCAACTTCGCGTTCTACAGCGGCGCCTCGGGCAACCCGGCGCTGCTCAAGACGAAGGTCCCCAACTCCGGCAAGTGGCTGCCGTAGGCGGGCCCCCGAAGGGAGCGCCGCCCCTCAGCCGAGGAGCTTGAGGAGCCGGCGGTATTTCGCCCGCTGCCGCGGCCCTGTGACGTCGGCCAGGGTGTAGCGATCGAGCACCTCTAGGAAGGCGCGCACCGCCTCGTCGAGCGGCGGGATCAGGCCGCAGGCGCCGACGATCGGGCAGGTGTTGTTCTCGCGATCGAAGCACTCGACCATGTGGAAGTCGGGCTCGGTGAGGCGGACGACCGCGCCGACCGAGATATCCGCGGGCTCGCGGGCGAGGCGGAGGCCGCCCGCCCGCCCGCGCTTGACCTCGAGCAGCCCGGCCTTGCCGAGGCTGTTGATGATCTTGACAAGGTGGTTCGCCGAGATCCCGTAGGCGTTCGAGATCTCCTCCGTCGAGACCATCCGCTCGCTGTGCGTCGCCGCATAGAGCAGCACCCGCAGGGCGTAGTCGGTGTGCTTGGTCAGGCGCATCGTCGCGTCCTCACCCTCAACGTAACAAGTTTCGCCGCGGCCCGCTCCCGGCGAAACTTGCGGCCGCGCCGAGCGGTCGCAGCGCCGCGCAGACGGCAACGCGAGCCCAGCGGAGCGCCCATCGCCGGCGAGCGCGGGGCGCTCACGTCGAGGCTCACGCGCCGCCCGTCGCGGCCGGCAGGAAGGCGTCGGCTAAGATCGATCGGAGCGGCACGCCGGCGATGAAGAGCCGCCGGCGCAGGCCGTTGACCAGCGCCGGGGCGCCGCAGAGATAGACCCGCAGCGCGCCCCGATCCGCGGCCGCCGCCCGCTCGAGGGCGAGGGCGTCGATCGGCGTCGCCGTCATGTCGTCGTCGCCGGTCGCGTCGAGCGCGGAGGCGACGACCTCGAGGTTGTCGTGGGCCGCTGCGAGGGCCGCGAGCTCGTCGCGGTGGTAGAGATCGGCCGCGCGCCGGGCCCCGTGGAGGAGAGTGATCGGCCCGCGGTGACCGGCCGCGAGGGCCTCGCGGACGATCCCGTAGAGGGGCGCGAGGCCGGTCCCGGTGCCGACGAGGAGGAGCGGCCGCTCGAGGTCGTCGGCGACGTAGAAGCACTCGCCGTAGGGGCCGCGGATCGCGACCTCGACGCCCGGGGCCGCGCGGGCCAACCAGCCGCTCATCGCCCCGTCCGCGAAGTGGCGGACGTGGAGCTCGAGCTCCGCCGCGCCGCCGACGCTCGCCAGCGAGTAGGGCCGCGCGAGGCCGTCGTCGCGGAGGAGGGTGATGAACTGCCCGCCGCGGTAGTCGAGGCGCTCTGCGCCGCGCAGGCGGACCTCGAGAACGTCGCCCGGGCACCGGCGGATCGCCGCGATCGTCGCCGCGATCGCCTCGCTCCCGCCGACGCGGGCGACCTCGAGATCGGCGGTCGGCCGGCAGACGCAGGCGAGGAAGTGGCCGAGCTCGCGCTTCGCCGGGCTGACGCCGCGCCGCGCCTCCTCCGGCACCTCGCCGGCGACCGCCTGCATCAGGCAGCTCTGGCAGGCGCCGGCGCGGCACGAGTTCGGGACGTCGATCCCCGCGGCCTCGAGGGTCTCGAGGACGGTCGCGCCGCCCGCGATCTCGAGGTCCCGCTCAGCGAAGCGCAGCTTCGGCACGGCGCCCCCTAGTCGGCCTTGCCGCGCGAGAGCACGTCGTCGCGGACGCTCTCGGCGATCGCCGCGACCTGCTTGATCTGATCGTCGCTGACGCCGAGCTCCTTGAGGGTCTCGCCGAGGAGCTCGATGATCGCGTCGACGTGGCTGTCGTCAAGGCCGCGGGCGACGAGCTTGGCGTGGGCGTCGCGCATGTTGCGGCCGGTGTAGCTGTTCGGGCCGCCGGTGACCATGGTCAGGAAGGCCTTCTGCTTGGCGGCCTGCCGCTCCATGTCGACGCCGTCGAAGAACTCGTTGACGCGGTCGTCGCTGAGGACCTTGCGGTAGAAGAGGTCGACCGCGGCGTCCATCGCCGCGGCGCCGCCGATCTGATCGTAGATGCTGGTGCTCATGGCTCTCTCCTGCCCCCGCTGTCCGGGGGACGGAAGAAAAGCTGCATCACAAATACTAGTTTTACAACGGTAGTTATCGCGCCCGCCGTGTCACCGCTGCGACCTCGCGCCAAAGCGCGCCACGACGCGCGGATCGCCGCGGCCGATCGACCCTCGCGGCTCCCCTATGACGCCGCATACGGCGACGTCTGCTGCGCGAGCATACGACGTCGCCGACGGCGTCCGCGTCGCTCGAGCGGCGGCGGGCTAGACCGGCAGCTTCGCCCGCTCGAGGAAGCGGGTCATCACCGCGACCATGCGCTCGGGATCCTCGCTGCTGGCCATCTCGCGGATCGAGTGCATCGACAGCATCGGGTTGCCGACGTCGACGGTGCGGATCCCGAGGCGGGCGGCGGCGATCGGCCCGATCGTCGTCCCGCAGGCGAGGTCGGTGCGGTTGACGAACTTCTGGTACGGGACGTTCTCGTCCTTGCACAGCGACTCGAAGAGGCCGGCGGTCGCGGCCGTCGTCGCGTAGCGCTGCTGAGTGTTGATCTTGATGACCGGGCCGGCGCCGAGGCGCGGCATGTGCTGGGGCTCGTGGCGGTCGGCGTAGTTCGGGTGGACGGCGTGCGCCATGTCGGCGGAGATCGTCGCCCCGCGGGCGATCGCCCGCGGCAGCGCGCCGGTCTCGGCCCCCGGCCCCTCGCTCTCGCAGAGCCGGCGCAGGAGATCCTCGACGACGCTCCCCTCGGCGCCGGTCGCCGATCCCGAGCCGATCTCCTCATGGTCGTAGAGGCAGATCACCTGGGTCGCCGGCGACGCCTCGGCGCGGAGGAGGGCGACGAGGGACGCGTGCGACATCGCCTGGTTGTCGAGGCGCGGGCTGAAGATGAACTCGCCCCGCTGGCCGCCGACCGCCGGCGGGACCACGTCCATCAGCGAGAGATCCCAGGTGAGGATCCGCGCGGGGTCGACGTCGAGCTCGCCGGCGAGCAGGTGGCGGAGGGCGCCGACCGGGTCGCTCGTCTCGGGGCTCGGGTCGAGCCCGAGGAGCGGCGCGAGGTGCTGCTGGCGGTTGGGCTTGAACCCCTGCTCGCGGATGTCGCGGTTGAGGTGGATCGCCAGCGACGGCACGCGGAGGATCGGCCGATCGACGCGGACGAGGCGCGACTCGAGCTCGCCGTCGTCGCTGCGCAGCATCACCCGCCCGGCGAGGCCGAGGTCGCGATCGAACCAGGTGTACTCGAGGAGGCCGCCGTAGGTCTCGACGCCGAGCTGGAAGCAGCCGTTGGATCGGACGTCGGCGAGCGGCTTTATCCGCAGGTTCGGCGAGTCCGTGTGCGCGCCGAGGAGGCGCAGCCCGCCCTCGGCCGCCGGCGCGGTGCCGACGCGGACGCCGAGGATCGTCCCGCCGCGGACGACGAAGTAGCCGCGGCCGGCCTCGAGGGCCCAGCGCTCGCCCTCGTCGAGGCCGACGAAGCCGGCCTCCTCGAGGCGCCGCTGGACCTCGGCGACGCAGTGATCCGGCGTCGGGCTGGCGTGGATGAAGTCGAGGAGATCGCGGGTCGTGGAGTGGATCGGGGGCGGCGCGGTCACGGCGAGAGCCGGTGTACCAGAGGCCGCGGCCGGGAGAAAAGCGCGCGCCTCCGCGCCTCCGCGCGGCGTCGGCCAGCGCCGCGGGCGGCTGCGGTCGGCGGCCCCCGGCCCGACTAAAATCACGCCAGGTCGCGCCCCCCTAGGGCCACGTCGCGGTACCATCCGCGCGATGCTGCGCCGCCTTCTCTGCGTCCTCCCCCTCGCGCTGACCTTCGCCTGCAGCCGCCCGCCCGGCGCCCCCGTGCCGCAGTCCGTCGCGGGCGCGCCCTCCGAGCCGGTCATCGCCGAGCCGGCGACCTCCGCCGACCTCGAGCGCCCGGGGATCGCCGCCGACGACTTCGTCGTCATCGCCGACCAGTTCAAGGACATCCAGATCCTCCGCTACCAGGCGCCCGGCTTCAGCGACCTCTCGCTCCAGCAGAAGAAGCTCCTCTTCCACCTCTCGGAGGCCGCCCTCGCCGGCCGCGACATCACCTGGGATCAGCTCGGGCCCTACAACCTCCGCGTCCGCCGGACCCTCGAGGCGATCTGGCAGAGCTACAGCGGTGACCGCAGCGCCCCCGAGTTCGCCGCCTTCCAGACCTACACCAAGCAGGTGTGGTTCTCGGCCGGCATCCACCACCACTACTCGGGCAACAAGCTGGTCCCCGGCTTCACCGCCGAGCAGTTCGCCAACTTCGTCAAGAACAGCGACGCCAGCAAGCTGCCGCTCGCTGAGGGCCAGAGCGCCGACGACCTGCTCGCCACCCTCACCAAGGTGATCTTCGACCCCGAGTTCGAGGCCAAGCGGACCAACCGCGGCGCCGAGACCGACCCGGTCCGCGACTCGGCGAACAACTTCTACGAGCGTGGCATCGAGGCCGAGGACGTCGAGCGCTTCTACAAGCGCCGCCGCGACCCGAAGGACCCCGAGCCGATCTGGTACGGCCTCAACTCCAAGCTCGTCGTCGACGGCCGCACCCTCGCGGAGCAGACCTGGAAGGTCGGCGGCATGTACAGCAAGGCGATCAAGAAGATCGTCGCGTCGCTCGAGGACGCCGCCGAGTTCGCCGAGAACCCGGCGCAGAAGGACGCCCTCGACAAGCTGATCGCCTACTACAAGAGCGGCGACCTCCGCGACTGGAACGCCTACAACATCGCCTGGGTCAAGGACACCGAGTCGCTGATCGACACGGTCAACGGCTTCATCGAGGTCTACGACGACGCCCTCGGCATGCGCGCGACCTACGAGGCGGTCGTCTCCTACAAGGACCCCGAGGCGACCAAGCGCATCGCGGCGATCGCCAAGGAGGC
>JAGQIT010000072.1:22653-22814 GCA_020431135.1 Myxococcales bacterium
AAGGTGATCACCGTCGTCACCGAGGCCGGCGCCTCGGCCCCGTCGACGCCGATCGGCATCAACCTCCCGAACGCCGACTGGATCCGCAAGGAGCACGGCTCGAAGTCGGTCAACCTCGGCAACATCGTCTCGGCCTACGACCAGGCGAAGCGCGCCGGCGG
>JAGQIT010000980.1 GCA_020431135.1 Myxococcales bacterium
CCTCGACCGTGCCCGCGGCCGGCGCCCCGCGCCACGCCCCGACGCGGACGCCACCATGAGAACATGTCCCTTTGAGCAGTCGCTTGGCGACCTCAGGCCCGCCGGACTCGCCGGACCAGGCGCCGCGGATCGCCGACCAGGATCGCCGCCCACGCGAGCGCGTAGAGCCCCGCGACCCACGGCAGCGAGCGCGGTCGATAGGCGAACTCGACGCGGTGGACCCCCGCGTCGACGGCGACGCCGCGCAGCAGGTGGTTGACGCGGTGGACCTCGACCTCGACGCCGTCGATCCACGCGCGCCAGCCGGGGTGCCAGACCTCGGCGCTGACGACGAGCCCCGGCCCCGGCGCGTCGACCTCGAGGGTCAGGTGGTTGCGACCGCGACGGACGACCGCGCCGGGGCGGCTGGTCGCCGCGCTCCCCTCGCTCCCCGCGGGCTCGGGCGCCGCGGTGATCGTCGCCAGCACCTCGCCGCCGAGCTCGCCCTCGTCGACGATCGCGACCGTCCCCGGCGTCCGCCGCGAGAGCGCCGCGAGCCCCTCCCCCGCGGCCGTGACGATCACCTCGCGCGTCCAGTAGACCTCGGGGCCAGGCGCCGCGAAGCGGTAGAGACCCGGCCCCTCGGCGACGACGCCCGGGACCCGCGAGGGCCGGCGGATCCGCGGGCGGCCGGCGACCTCGCGGCGCCCGCCCACGAGGAGATGCTCGACCGCGAAGTGACGCAGGAGCGCCGGCCCGCGGGCGACCGCCGCCTCGACCTCCTGGTAGCGGGCGAAGGACATCGGATCCTTGCTCCGGCCGCGCCAGTCGCGGACGCTGAAGATCGCCCCGCCGCGCGGGCCGAGGCTCCACTCGTTGTAGACCCGGCGCTCGCCGACCCGGGCCGCGAGCGCCTCGCCGGCGGCGAGGTCCGGCGGCGCAGCGAAGCGCCCGCGGACGTCGAGGCGCCCCAGGTCATAGACCTGAACCATAAGACAGATCGATGCGAGCGCGACGACGGCGCGGCGCGGCGCGCCGCGGGGCAGCGAGGCGAGCGCGCGGTCGAGGCCGTAGGCGGCGAGGACCGCGAGCCCCGTGTGCGTGAGGATCGTGTAGCGCGAGGCGATGCGGAAGAGGCCGAAGCCGGGGACGTGCTCGGCGAGGAGGCCGAGGAGCGGGACCTCGTCGGCCGCGGCGAGCAGCGCCCCGGCGATCGTGATCGTCGCCCAGAAGATCACCTCGGACCGCCGCCGCCGACCGCCGAGCTCGATGAGGGCGAGGCCGGCCATCAGCAGGCCGACGAGGCCGACGAAGAGCTGCTTGCCCGCCGCCGCGGGGTCGAGGAGCGTCGCCAGGTGGGCGAGCGGCGCCGGGTTCGAGAGCACGTAGTCGAGGCCCCGCTCGGCGCGCCAAGACAGCGCCGTCTGCTCGGCGAGCGGGACCACGATCGCGACCGCGGCGACGCCGGCGATCGTCGCCGCGACGGCCATCGACGCGAAGACGGCGCGCCGCCGCTGCGCCCGCGCGAGCCGCAGCAGCGCGTAGGGACAGGCGATCAGCAGGGCGTAGAAGATCGTCGGCGGGAAGCCGGCGGTCGCGAGGAGGAGCAGCGCCAGCGCCATCCGCCGCGTCCGCGCCTCGCTCGGCCGCTCGACGACCGCGTCGACCGCCACGAGCACGAAGCCGAGGAACGCCCACGGCCAGTAGGTCGCCATCGTGATCGTCCGCTGGGCGAAGGCGCCGGCGACGAGGATCGATCCGGCGAGGCCGGCGGCCGCGTGCCCGAGGCCGCGGCGGCGCAGGAACCAATGGAAACCGGCGGCCGCGAGCGCCGGCGCGGCGAGCTGCCGCAGCTCCTGCAGCCAGATCCCGTGGCCGCCGCTGACGAGCCCGAAGAGGTAGACGACCCACGACAGCGGCGACCAGACCGCCGGCTGCGGATCCGCGGCGTAGGGGTAGCCGCCGCGCTCAAAGGGGTTCCACAGCGGGAGCTCGCCGGCCCGCAGCGACTCGACCGCGAAGGCGACGTCCTGCCAGTAGGAGGTCCGGGCGTCGCCGCCGAGGGTGAGGCGCTCGCCGGCGACGCCGAGGAGCTCGTGATGGGTCAGGAGAACGAGCGCGGCGTAGGCGACGAGCACCGTCGCGGCGATCCCTGCGGATCGCCAGCGGTCTCGTCGACCTACGCCCCTCGGTCTCGCCGTCGGACGCTCCGCCGCGGAGTCCACGGCCCGCGCCGGCTAGCCGACCCCGTGTTGCTTGGCCTCGCGACGGATCGCGGCCTCGCTCTTGAGCTGGCGCTCGGCGGCGACGAAGGCGTCGCGGATCACCACGTACACGTCCTCGTAGGCGTGGTTGTTCTCGGGCTGACGGTTGATCGCGATCTCCTTGCCGGGGATCGTGATGTCGAGGCGGACGTTGAAGGCGTTGCCGTTGTTGCTCGAGCGGTGCGGCGCCGCGACGACCACGCGGACGGAGACGATGCGATCGTAGAAGCGCTCGAGCTTCGCGACCTTCTCGCGGATCCTGCTTTCGATGAACTCAGAGGGCTCGATGTCCTGGAAGGTGATCTGAAGCGGTGTCTGCATGGTTGACCTCTGTGACTGACCTGGTCTGCGCGTACGAGGGATTCGTCCGCGCCTGTCGTCCTCTTTAGGGTAGGCTGAAGGACCGCGCGAGTCGAGCAAGATCGCGCGTGTAGTCGCCGCGAAACCGGCGTGATCGCAGCCCTATTCCCGGCAGGCGCAGGTCACGGGACAGCGACGTCCCGCGGCGTCCGTCAGCGCAAGCGATGCGTCCCTACAGGCCAGGGATCTCCCGCCTGCGCGGAGGTCCACAGCATCACCCGAGCGAACTGAGGGCGTCAACCCCCACCGCGCGTTCACATCGATCTGTTCGCTAGACCAGGTGAGTACGCGACCCGAAGCGGCGGGCTCGCAGGCGATCACCGGCATGAGCGCTCGAGTCGCGCCGACGCGACGCGGAGACCTCTGCTCGGCGACTCGCCGAAGCTTCGATGTGTCTACTCGCCGGCGAAGGTCGGGCCGGGGCGGAGCTCCTCGAGGCGCCGACGGACCTGCTCGCGCTCCGGCGCCTCGACGCCCTCGAGCTCGAGGTAGGCCTGCCAGAGCGCGTAGGCGCCGGCACGATGTCCGCGCGCCTCCTGGTCGAGCGCCATCAGGTAGATCCGCTCGCGCAGCGGCAGCAGCGACTCGAGGCCGCCGAGGGTGCGGGCGTCGCGGATCCGCAGCTTGCTCAGGAGCGATCGCGCGGCGGCGATCGATCCGCTGCGATCGAGGACGAGGGCGAGCACGTAGGTCGACGCCGGCCGGCCGCTGGTCGTCGCGTGGGTGTGCGAGCGGTGGGCGAGGCGGAGGGCCTCGTCGAGGTCGCCCTCGCCGAGGCGGAGCAGCGCCTCGAGACGATCGATGCGCCACGAGTCGAACTCGGCGGCCTCGCGGGCG
>JAGQIT010000073.1:0-1270 GCA_020431135.1 Myxococcales bacterium
GGGAGGCGGCGAGCGGCGAGGCCGACGCGATGGCGATCGCGCTCCCGAGCTTCCCGGATCCCGAGCGCGACGCCGAGGCCTACGCCGCGTCGATCGGCGGGGGGGCGACGCTGCCTGAGCTGCTCGCCGCGGTCCGCGAGCAGACCCGCCTCAACTGGCGCGAAGAGCTGACGGCGCCGGCGATCAACGACTGGATCCGCGCCGGCTTCGGGCGCTGAGCGGCGCGGCTGTACGCGTGAGCGCCCGGGCCGACCGCGCCGTGCCGGGGCTCGCGCGGCGCCTCGCGTGGTGACTAGCGAAGGCCGCCCGTAGCCCGCAGCACGGGATGGAGCGGGCGTACGCGCGGTATTGCGCGTTTGAGGTCGCGCCGCGATCCCGCGTGGAAGGCCGGCCTCCCGCCCCTCAGCCGCGGTCCCCGTCGTCTCCGCGCGACGCGGACGATGAGCCCGAGCCGCGGCCAAGCGGGCGCGCCTCGGCGTGGGCGACGACTCTCGCCTCGCGGCGACGGACCGAGGCGACCGCGGCCTCGCGGTCCAAGGGCGATCAACGCCGCTGGCGATCCTCCGGCGGAGACGACTTGCGGTCAGCGCCCGCGGGGGTCGCCCGTAACGCGCTCACCGCGGCCTTGCGCCGCGAAGAACGCATGGTCTACCGTCCGGCGGTGGGCTCAGACATCGAGCTCCTCGACGCCTGGTGCGCTGGGGATAAGGCGGCCGGAGACGCGCTGATCTGCCGCTATTTCGATCCGATCTGCCGCTTCTTTCGCGGCAAGCTCGGCGACGACGTCGAGGATCTCGTCCAGCGGACCTTCGAGATCGGCACCGCGCGGCGCGGCGACGTGCGCGACGGCGCGAGCTTCCGCGGCTTCCTCTTCGGCGTCGCCCGCAACCTCCTCCTCGATCACCTCCGCCGCCGCTACCGTCGGGGAGAGCGCGAGGACATCAGCATGCGCTCGCTCGTCGACCTCGGGACCTCGCCCTCCGAGGCGGTCCAGCGCGGCGAGCGGGAGTCGCTCCTCTTCGAGGCGATGCGCCGTATCTCCCTCGACCAGCAGATCATCCTCGAGCTCGCCTACTGGGAGGGCCTGTCGGGGCGGGAGATCGCCGAGGCCCTGGAGATCGGCGAGAACACCGTGCGAAGCCGCCTCGCGCGCGCGCGCGTCGCCCTGCGCACGCAGGTCGAGGCCCTCGGCGGCTCGTCGACGATGCTGCCGAGCGACGGCGCGGCCAAGAAGTGACGGGCCGAGCGACGGCCGGAGCTTGGCGAGAGC
>JAGQIT010000073.1:1326-13368 GCA_020431135.1 Myxococcales bacterium
GCTCTGATGCCGCCGAGGGAGGTCAGCGACGATCGTCGTCGACGTCGCTCGGGGATGGCCGCTCCGGGTCCCGCGCCGCGCCCCGCGACCTACTGGAGCGAGCCGCGATCGAGCTTGATCAGGCGATCCGCGAGGTGGAAGTAGCGATCGTCGTGGCTGACGACGATCAGCGTCTTGCCCCGCGCCTTGAGCTCGAGCAGCAGCTCCTCGTAGAAGTAGCGGCGAAACACATGGTCCTGCTCCGCCGCCCACTCGTCAAAGGCGTAGATCGGCCGGTCGTCGAGCAACGCGACGACCATCGCCAGCCGCTTGCGCTGCCCCGTCGACAGCGCGAGGGTCGAGAATCGGCCGTCGACGAACGCGGTCTTGTGGCTGAGCTGGAGCTTGTCGAGCGCCACGCGGACGTCCTCCGCGGAGACCTCACCGAGCCCGTAGAGCTGACGAAAGAGGTGGAAGTCGGCGAAGATCACCGAGATGAGCTCGCGATAGGCCTGGAGGTTCTCGCGCGTTAGGCCCTGTCCGCCGACGCGGATCGAGCCGGCGGTCGGCGTGTACAGGCCGGCGATGAGCCGCAGCAGCGTCGACTTGCCGCTCCCGTTCCCGCCGACGATGAAGACCAGCTCACCGGGCTCGATCCGCAGATCGAGCGGACCGACGATGAAGCCGCTCTCATCGTCATCGTAGGTGAAGCAGACGCCGTCGAGCTCGAGGCCGGTGAAGCTCCCCTCCCACGGGTCGACCTCGACCTCGACCTCGACGTCCGCCGGCAGGCTCTGATCGAGCCGCTGCTCGAGGGCGACGAGGTTCTCGAGGGCGATGTTCGCTCGGGTGATCGTCGGCAGGCCGGCGAGGAGGCCGTTCAGAGGCCCGTACGCGAAGATGAAGGCGGCGACGATCTGCGGGTGCTGACTGACCCCCGCCGGATCATAGGCGGGGAAGATGAAGACGAGGGTCGCCAGCATCGCGAAGAAGTGAAGGCGACCGAAGATGTACTTCTCGGCGAAGAGGACGTTGGCGTTGACGGAGATGTCGTGGATCTCGGCGACCGTCTGGGTGATGTCGGCGCGGAGCTCGTCGCGCCGACGGCGACTGAGCTTCAGCTCCTTGAACCCCTCGACGAGGTCCGTGAATTTGTCGAGGAAGCCGACCCTCGCCCTGTTCGCCGCCCGGAGGGTCGACTTGATCTCGCCGAGCCGCGCGCGGACTAGGAAGATCCCGAGGACCGCGACGATGGTGACCAGGAGAAGCGCTTGCAGCGAGAGGAGCGCGAGATAGAGGCTGCCGAAGATGACGACGACGGTGAGCTGCAGGAGGCGCGCGAGCTGCGCTGACACGGCCGCGAGGGTGGTCGCGTTGTCGATGAGGCCGTCGTAGATCTCGGTCGGCCCGAGCGTCTCGAGCGTCAGCAGGTCGGCTTGCAGGATCTTGTCGGTGAACCGGAGCTTGATCCGATCGAGCGTGTTCTCGACGAGGTACGCGGTCTCGCGATAGAGGTAGTTGGCGCTGAGGCGGAAGAGCACGGCCGCGAGGACGAACAGGAGGACGAAGCGGAGGCTCACCGACGTCGCGTCGCGAGCCGCCGCGTTGGCCACCGCGAGGATCGCCGCGTTGGCGAGGCCGATCAGCGTCGCCGCGTACATGAGCAGCCTCGCCTCCGCGCGCGCTTCGGCGTAGATGAGCTCAATGATCTGCATGGCTCTTCACAGCGCCCTGGGACAGCGACACGGCGTCGACCTGGGTCAGCGCGGCGAGGCCTCCCCCGCCAGCGGCGAGCAGGTGATGGAGGTCGTCGATCGTGTCGAGATCAAAGCCGAGCGACGGCCGGCGAATCGGCGCGGCGTCGAGTCCGAGCACGCGGGCGCGGCGCTCATGCGCGAGGAAGCTGCCGTAGCGGCCGAAGCACGTCGGCATCCGCCCCGGAGGTCGCAGGAGGAGGGCGTTCGTCCCCTCGTCGCGGGTGTCCGCTGCGATGACGACGCTGTGGCGCTCTCCCAGCTCGAGCATCGCCTCGATGTCTCTGCTGGCGAGGTAGGGGAGATCCGAGAGAACCACGAGCGCGACCTCGACCCGGCGCTCGCCCAGGGCCGAGAGGCCGCTGTCGATCAGCGCGCCGAGCTGGGTTGAGCCCGCCTCTGGCAGCGACAGGGCGCCGTGTTCGCTCGCGATGCGCGCCGCCTGTGCGTCGCGGCTGAGCACGGCGACGCCGTCGAGCGCGTCGACATCACGTAGGCGGAGCAAGGTCCGCTCGAGGAGCTCCTGCGCGAGCCGTGCCCGCACCTCCGGGGAGAGAACCGCCGCGAGCCGCGTCTTGGCCAGGGCAAAGGGCTTGGCGGGGACGAGCGCCCACCGACGGGGAGGTCTCATCCGCACTGATCTTCTCCGCGCTCGAGCACCTCCGCTGCGAGCCTGCGCTTGTCCGCGAGCGTCCGCATGATCGTCGAGGTCTCGTGGACCTGCACCCCGAGCTCATCCGCGGCGAAGCCGTCGCCCTCCTCGACGACGAGGAGATCGACGAGTCCGCGGTAGCGACGGGCGACCGCCGCGGCGGATGGATCCTCGCCGAGCTCGAGCATCATCTTCGCCGCCGCGCCCTTGAGCGCCGCGCCGCGGACGATCGGGCTCACGGCGACGACCCGTCGCCGCTCGAGCACCTCACGGACTCCGCGGAGGGTGACGATCGGATCGATCGAGACGTAGGGGTTGGAGGGCGCGAAGACCACGAGCTGCGCCTCCGCGAGCGCCGCGAGGACCGCCTCCGTCGGCTCCTGCGCCCCCTCGAAGCGGATCGACCGCAGCACTGGTTGGAAGCGATGGCGGACGAAGTACTCCTGAAAGGAGAGCGCCCCGTGCGTCGTCGTGTCGAAGACCGTGCGTCGAGGCTCGTCGCACATCGGCAAGAGGCGCTGGCCGACGCCGAGGGCCGCGCACAGGCGAGCCGTGACGGCCGTCAGGGTCGCGCCAGCGCGCAGCGCCTCGCTGCGGACGAGGTGGGTGGCGAGGTCGCGATCTCCGAGGCGGAACCAGCTCGGACCGCCATAGCGCTCGACCATCGCCAGGGCCGTGAAGCGGTCCCCCTCGAGCCCCCAGCCCTGCTCGGAGTGGGCGAGGCCCGCGAGGGTGTACATCACCGTGTCGAGATCCGGGGCGATCCGAAGGCCCCAATGGGTGAAGTCGTCGCCGGTGTTGACGATCACCGTGAGCTCCTCCGGAGCGAGGAGCTCCGCGAACCCGGCGACGAGCTTCGCCCCGCCGACGCCGCCTGAGAGGATCACAACTCGAGACATCGACGACCTCAGGCGTACAAGTCGCCCGCAGGATCGCGGACGAGCGCGCTCGCGCGATCCTCCGCGGGTGAGAAGGTGAGGCCGCGGAGGTGGACGATCGGGCGGCCCTCGTCGCCCTGACCTGCGACGAGATCCGCGGCGATCGCCACCTGATCGGCGAACCCCGTGATCGTCCACTGGAGTGTGTGGCCGAAGAGGTCCGTCCCGCCGCGTTGGTCGTGGAGGGCGGGTAGCCCGGCGAGGCCGATGGCGAGGCCGATCGAGCCCATGCGAAAGGGCCGGTTGCCGCTGTCCGTGACGACCAAGGCGACGTCCGCCCCCGTGCGCGCGTGGAGTTCGTCGCGGATGCGCCGCGCCGACGCGTCGGGATCCTCCGGGAGGAGGAGCACCGGCTCGGCGAAGCCCGGCGGGGCCGCGAGGTTCGAGCGGTCGATCCCCGCGTTCGCGAGGATGAAGCCGAGGCGATGGCGGACGATCAGCGCATTTCGCCTCATCCGCGAGATCGCGACGGACTCCCGGAGGACCAGCTCGACGAGGCGCGGATCGCCGTCGACCTCCGCGGCGATCTCCTCCGCTCGCGCGCTGACCTCGACCTCGGCGAGATCGGCGAAGCGCCCCTCCGCGCGCGAGATGATCTTCGAGGTGATAGCGAGGACATCCCCGTCCTCGAGGACGACGTTGGCTCGCGCGAGCCCCGCGAGGGTGATGGCGACCAGGTCGTCACCGCGCCCGACGATCGGCACATCGGGGAGGGCGGTCAGGGTCAGGCGCGGACTGCACGGTGTCTCCATTGCGACGGCTCTCCTCATGTCTTGGCCGGGATCCCGACGATCTCGATCCCCGCGTTCGACCCGCCATAGCGGCGGTTGATGTGGATAAGGACTGGCGTCAGCGACTCGGCCGCGATCGCGTTGACCAAGGGGCCCGCGTCGAGCCCGCGCAGACCGAGCGCGTCGATGAGGTCGATCACCCGCGCCTTCGCGGCCTCGTCGTCGCTACAGACGAGCACGTCGCCGCGGAGGGGCTCCGCGAGCGCGGCGAGCCGCGCGGCGCTGATGTTGTGGAGCGCGGCGACGATCCGCGCGCGACCGCAGAGCTGCGCCTGGAGCTCGAGCGCCGCCGAGCCGCCGCGGGGCAAGCGGACGGCCGTCGGTCGCGAGGGATCGAGCGGCACCGTCATGTCGACGACGATCTTCCCGGCGAGCGCCGGCGCGAGCTCCTCGAGCGCCCGCTCGCGCGCCGCGTAGGGCAGGGCGAGAACGACGACGTCGCTCGTGCGGGCGGCCTCGCGGTTGCTCGCGCCGCGGATCGATCCGCCGCTAGCGGCCGCGAGCTCCTCCGCCGAACGCACGGCCCGCTGCGGGCTCCGCGAGCCGAGGAGCACCTCCGCTGTCGCGCCCCAGCGCAGCGCGAGCCCGCGGCCTTGCGCGCCCGTCCCGCCGACGATGCCGACGCTCACCGGCACCTAGACCTCCTCAGCGCGCTCGCTGTCGGCGCCCCGACGTCGCCGCGGCATGATGAAGCGATGCTCGCTCGATCGCGTCAGCGCGCGATACGTGCCGAACGCCCCGTCGGCGTCGTCGATGCGATCGAGCGGGCCCTCGACCTCGTCCTCGGGGCGCTCAAAGACCTTGCGGAGCTCGTAGAGGGTGGAGCGCTCCGCCGGTATCCGTCCTGCCCCGCGGATCGCCCGTCGCAGCGCCGCGGGTCCGACGAATTGTCCGTGCCCGGCCCCCGCGGAGGTCGAGATGCTCTCGTTGATCAAGGTGCCGCCGAGGTCGTTGACGCCGCAGCTCAGGAGCCATTGTCCGAGCTTGAGCCCGTCCTTCACCCACGACGCCTGGATGTTGCGGAAGCTCGCGCCGAGGAACACCCGGGCGAGCGCGTGGGTGCGGATGATCTCGTTCGCGGAGGGCCCGCGGCGGAGCCCTGGAGCGCTCTGGCGCAGGTGCATCGGCGTCTCGGCGTAGACGAACGAGAGGGGGACGAACTCGGTGAAGCCGCCGGTCTCCTCCTGGATCGACCGCAGCACCGCCATGTGCCGGAGCTGATCGGCGCCGCTCTCGATGTGCCCGTACATCATCGTCGAGGTCGTGCGGATCCCGAGCTTGTGCGCCGTGGTGATCACCTCGACCCATTGCTGCGTGCTGATCCGGCCCTTG
Organism: Myxococcales bacterium; assembly: GCA_020431135.1. Taxonomy (GTDB): domain Bacteria; phylum Myxococcota_A; class Polyangia; order Nannocystales; family Nannocystaceae; genus JADJRG01. The sequence continues at coordinate 6,773 of JAGQIT010000073.1, forward strand.
GCGATCACCTCGCGGATCGCGTCGTCGAGGATCTCCGCCGAGGTCCCCGGGAGCGAGTCGAGGCCCGCCTCGCGCAGTCGGACGAGGTACTCGGCGATCGGCCTCCGCGAGCGCAGGGCGCCGTAGATCACCTCCTCTGGCGAGAACGCGTGGATGTGGATCGACGGGAGGGCGGCCTTCAGCGCCCGGCAGAGGTCGATGTAGTGATCGCCGTCGAGCCCGGGGGGGAGCCCGGCTTGGATGCACACCTCCGTCGCCCCGAGGGCGTGGGCCTCGGTCGCCCGGCGGACGATCTCCTCGGTGTCGAGGAAGTAGCCCTCTTCCGAGCGGTGGAGCCGCGAGAACGCGCAGAAGCCACAGTGCTTGATGCAGATGTTGGTGAAGTTGATGTTGCGGTTGACGACGTACGTGACGACGTCGCCGACCTGCCGCTGGCGCAGGACATCTGCGGTCATCGCCAGGGCGTGGAGGGCGACGCCCTCGGCGTCGACGAGCGGCATCGCCTCGTCGACGCTGAGCGACCGCCCGGCGAGGGCGGCCTCGAGCGCGGCGGCCTGTGGACGGTCGATCACCCCGAGGAGTGCCGTGAGCTGGGGGCCCTGTTCTGTCATGCGAGCGCTGCTTCGAGGTTGTGGGTGAGCTGGCGGAGCCCGTCTGCGAGGTAGCCCGGGGATTCGATGTAGCGGCGGTAGATCGCGAGGCGCTCGCGGAGATCGAAGCCTGCGGCCGCGCACTCCGTGGCGAGCTCGCGCACGACGGGCCACGGCGCCTCGGGGTTGATGAAGTCTTGGGTCACCGGAGATATCCCGCCGAAGTCGTTGATCCCCGCGGCGAGGAGCTGGGCGGTCACGCCGGGGTTGAGGTTCGGCGGCACCTGGACGCTGATCTCCGGGCTGAGGATCGTGCGTGCGGCGGCGATCGTCAGGGCCACGTCCTGTCGCGCGGGCGCGGAGGTCGGCGCCTTCACGAGGTGAGGCTTCGGCGCGTAGTTCTGGACGATGACCTCTTGGATGTGGCCGTAGCGCTCGTGGAGCCGCTGGATCGCGGCGAGGCTGTCGATCCGCTCGTCCCAGGTCTCACCGATCCCGATGAGGATCCCGGTCGTGAAGGGGATCTGGAGCTGGCCGGACTCTTCGAGCATCTTGAGCCGAAGCGCGGGGTCCTTGTCAGGGGCGAAGCGGTGGGGCATCCCCGGGCCCCGCAGGCGCTCGCTGACGTTCTCGAGCATGAGCCCGAGGCTGGCGTTGACCTCCTTGAGCTCCGCCATCTCCTCGCGGGTGAGCAGCCCCATGTTGGTGTGCGGCAGGATCCCGCGATCGAGCGCGAGCTCGCAGGCCCGACGCACATAGCCGACCGTGCTTCGATGACCCTGCCGCGCGAGCCACTCGCGGTAGGTCGGGAAGGCGGTCTCGGGGCGATCTCCGAGGCACATCAGCGCCTCCTTGCAGCCCTGCGCCTTCGCCCGATCGAGCGTGCCTGCGATCTCCTCCGGGGACATCGTCCACGCGCCGGGATCGTGCGGACTTCTGCGGAAGGTGCAGTAGGTGCAGCGATCTCGGCACAGGTTGGTGATCGGCAGGAAGACCTTGCGGGAGTAGGTCACGGTGCGACCGAAGTGACGATCGCGAAGCTCGCCCGCGGCGTCGATCACCTCCTGCGGGCGCTCCAGGAGGGCGCGGCGCAAAGCCGAAAATTGGGTGGAGTATTGCTCTGGCATCAGGAGCTCTCGCCTCGGACGCGGCAGAAGCTCGCCGGCGAAACGATCTCGAGGAGGCCACACAGGCGCTTGTCGCCCGCGTCGATCGACGACGCGAACGCGCCGATGGTACCCGCTCCGTGAGAGCTGCGACAGCGGATTCGCGCCCCGATCGTCGTCGTCAAGGACGTCCGCGGAGCGCCGCACCTTAGCGCACGTGGTTGCGGTGCCGCGTCCGTGGCCGAAGGCCGTCGAGCGGCTCACCGGCGGAACCCAGGGAGCGCGTGGGGATTGCGGAGGGCGGCTAGCAGCCGCCCTGCACCTGGCAGCGCAGGCCGCGGACCGCGTCGTAGACCGGGTAATGGTTGCCGCCGGCGTCGACCCAGGCGAAGTCGTCCCAGCTCGGATCCTTGAGCATGAAGGGGAGGACGTGGACGATCTCCGGCTCGACGAGCCAGACCTCCTCGTAGGCGCTCTTCGTCCACGCGGCGACCTGGTCGCGGTTGCCCTCGGCGCCCTTGTTCGGATCGACGGTCCAGCCGGTCTCGGTGATGATCACCGGCAGGTCGCCGATCACCTCGAGCTCCTTCTTGTAGTAGAGGAGGCCCGTCGCGGCCCTCCAGTCGGGCTCTTGGTAGGAGACGAAGAAGCCCCAGCCCTCGCCCTGCGCGGGGTAGGGGTGGCTGGCCCAGGCGTCGAGCTTGTCGCCGAGGTCCGGGACGGCGGTGAGCATCGCCTCGACGAAGGGGATCGAGGTGACGCCGGGCTTGAAGTCCTCGCCGCCGCACTGGCACTCGACCGCGCCGCCGGGGGCGAGGCCGCCGTTTAGCACCTTGATCCGCGGGTCGCCGAGGGCGTGGAGGGCGTCGGCGACGTCCGCCAGCATATGCGCATACTCGGTCGCGGTCTGCTGATAGCCGAGCCAGCCGTCGTTGCCGTCGCCGGGGTCGCAGGTCCACTCGTAGCAGAGGTTGGGCTCGTTGTGGACCTCGATGTACATCGGCCAGCCGTCGCGCTTGGGCAGGCTGGCGACGACGTCGGCGTAGGCCTGGGCGAGCGCGCTGTAGTCGAGGTGCTCGGCGTCGTCGGACTGGTTGCGGACCTTGCGATCGCCCCACGGCGGGCCGAGGCGGATCACCGGGACCTGGTCGGCGTCGTAGGCCATCTGCGCCGCCTGCTTCCAGTCGGCCGGGGCCTCATGCATGTCCTTGGTGATCCCGGGGAAGGTCAGGCGGATCCCGGCGCCGGCGCCGTTCAGATTCGCGCTGAGGCCGATCTGCTCGCTGTCGCCGGGGATCACGAGGCCCATGCCGAAGCGGTTGTCGGGGTTCTCGAGGGCGCCGCCCGTGGTCGTCCCGCTGGTCCCGGTCGGGTCGTCGGTGGTGGTGCCGGTGGTCCCCGTGGTGGTCGTCCCCGAGGTCGTCGTGTCGGTGGTGCCGGTGTCCGAGGTCGAGCTCGCGCTGCCGCCGGAGGTCTCGGTCGCGGCGCCCGTCGTCGCGCCGGAGGTCGCGGTCGACGTGGTCGCGGTGGTCGTCCCGCCTGTGTCGGTCGCGCTCCCCTCGGACATGTCGTCGCCCGCGCAGGCCGCGGCGAGCGCGAGGACGGGGCTGAGGAGGGGCGCGAGGGTGCGGAGGGGGCGGGGGCGCATGCGCGAAATCAAGCACAGGAGGGCGCTGCTAGGCAATCTCGCCGGATGAGAAAAATCGCAGTTATCATGGGAAAAGGTGGGCGTAGCGGTCCGTTGCGCATGATTTGCGGCTGGCGATCCCGAGCCTCTGTTACTAGGTTGGTGGCGGCCGCGGCGCCGACGTCCACTCTCGGTTCGGTCGCTGCGGCGGAGACAAGCCCATGCAAGTACAGCAGCTCCGTGTTCGCGACGTCATGAGCACCTCGCCGGTGTCGATCCCCCACGACCTCACCCTCGAAGACGCCGCTCAACGGATGTTCGAGCACGACATTCGCCACCTCCCCGTGCTCGAGGGGGGCCACGTCGTCGGCCTCGTCAGCGCCCGCGACATCGCCATGCTCGACTCGATCCCCAACGTCGATCGCAGCAAGGTGTTGATCGAGCAGGCGATGACCCAGGGGGCGCACACCTGCGGTCCGGATGAGCCGCTCGTCGACCTGATCAGGGTGATGGTCGACCAGAAGAAGGGCTCGGCCGTGGTCATGGAGGGGGGCAAGCTCGTCGGCATCGTCACGACGATCGACGCGCTCGCCTTGCTGATGAACTACCTCAACTGATCCGCGGCGAGAGCAGCGGACGCGGCGGGTCGCCTCGGGCGGGCCGCCGCGTCGCGTTCTCGGCGGCCGCGCGCGTCGCCGACGCGGCGGCCGTTTTCGCGCCGATTCATGTACTCTGCGCCGTGTGATGGCTGCTCCCTCTCTCCCCTCGCGCGCCCGCGTCGTCATCATCGGCGGCGGCATCATCGGCTGCTCGGTCGCCTACCACCTCGCTCACATGGGCTGGACCGACGTCGTCCTCCTCGAGCGCGACCGCCTGACCTCGGGGACCACCTGGCACGCCGCCGGCCTCGTCGTCACCTTCGGCTCGACCTCCGAGACGATGATGGGGATGCGGATCTACAGCCGCGACCTCTACGCGCGCCTCGAGCAGGAGACGGGGCTGTCGACCGGCTTCAACCCGGTCGGCTTCATCGAGGTCGCGACCGATCGCGATCGCCTCGAGGAGTACCGCCGGGTCTCGGCCTTCAACCGCCTGTGCGGCGTCGACGTCCACGAGATCTCGGCGAAGGAGGTGAAGGAGCTCTTCCCGATCGCCCGCACCGACGACATCCTCGCCGGCTTCTACGTCAAGGAGGACGGCCGCGGGAACCCGGTCGACATCACCATGTCGCTGGCCAAGGGCGCGAAGATGCAGGGCGCGCGGATCTTCGAGCAGGTCGCGGTCAAGGACGTCCTCGTCGAGCGCGGCGAGGTCCGCGGCGTCGAGACCTCGCACGGGACGATCGAGGCCGAGTACGTGGTCAACTGCGCCGGCATGTGGGCGCGCCAGCTCGGCGAGCGCAGCGGCGTGACGATCCCGCTGCAGGCCGCCGAGCACTACTACCTGATCACCGAGGCGATGCCCGAGATCCGCCGCGACTTCCCGGTGCTCGAGGATCCGGCCTCCTACACCTACCTCCGCGAGGAGGGCGGCGGGCTGATGGTCGGCCTCTTCGAGCCGGTCTGCGCGCCGTGGAAGGTCGGCGGGATCCCCGAGAGCTTCTCCTTCGGCGAGATCCCGCCGGACTGGGATCGCATGACGCCCTACCTCGAGCGGGCGATGTCGCGGATCCCCGGGTCGACCGAGGTCGGCGTCAAGAAGTTCTTCTGCGGCCCCGAGAGCTTCACCCCTGACCTCGCGCCGATCGTCGGCGAGGCGCCCGAGGTGAAGAACTACTTCGTCGGCGCCGGCCTCAACTCGATCGGCATCATCATCGGCGGCGGGGTCGGCCGCGTCCTCGCCCACTGGATCGTCAACGGCCGCCCCGACGTCGACGTCACGGGGATCAACATCGACCGCTTCCACAGCTACCAGCGCAACCCGGCCTACCGGCGCACGCGCACCGTCGAGTCGCTGGGCATGGTCTACAAGTGCCACTATCCGACGCGGTCGATGAAGACCGCGCGCGACGCCAAGCGCTCGGCGATCCACGACCGCCTCGCGGGTCAGGGCGCCTACTTCAAGGACGTCAGCGGCTGGGAGAGCCCGGACTGGTACGCGCCGCCCGGGGTCGAGCCGAGGGTCGACAAGCTCTCGTGGGGGCGGATGAACTGGTTCCCCTATTGGGTGGCCGAGCACCGCGCCTGTCGCGAGGGCGTGATCCTCATGGACATGTCCTTCATGGCCAAGTTCCTCGTCCAGGGGCGCGACGCCGGTAAGGTGCTCAATTGGATCTCCGCCGGCAACGTCGACGGCAAGGCCGGCCGGGTCACCTATACGCAGTGGCTGAACGCCGGCGGGACGATCGAGGCCGACGTCACCGTGACGAAGCTGGGCGACGAGCGCTTCATCGTCGTCGCCTCGGACACCGCCCACCGCCACGCCGAGACCTGGCTGCGCCGCCACGTCGGCGACGCCCACGCCTTCGTCACCGACGTCACCTCCGGCTACGCGCAGATCAACATCCAGGGGCCGCGCTCGCGCGAGCTCCTCCAGAGCCTGACGACCCACGACCTGAGCGCCGAGGCCTTCCCCTTCCGCGCGGTCGCGGACATCGACATCGGCTTCGCCCGCGCCCTCTGCCTGCGGATCACCTACCTCGGCGAGCTCGGCTACGAGCTCTACATCCCTAGCGAGCAGGCGACCCACGTCTATGATCAGATCATCGCCGTCGGCGACCGCTTCGGCCTGCGCCACGCCGGACTCAAGGCGCTGGCGAGCCTGCGGATGGAGAAGGGCTACCGCGACTACGGCCACGACATCGACAACACCGACTCGGTGCTCGACGCCGGCCTCGGCTTCGCCGTCAGCATGAAGAAGAGGGGCGGCTTCCTCGGCAAGGAGGCGGTCGCCGCCCAGAAGGCGGCCGGACCGCTCCACCAGCGGCTCCTCCAGATCCTGGTCAAGGATCCGAAGCCGCTGATGCACCACGCGGAGATCGTCTATCGTGACGGCGCGCGCGTCGGCTACATCCGCGCGGCCTCCTATGGTCATACCTTGGGCGGCGCCGTCGGCCTGGCGATGATCGACGCCGGCGAGCCCCTCGACCGCGCGTGGATCGAGGCCGGCGCCTGGGAGGTCGACATCGCCGGCGCGCGCTACCCGGCGATCGCCTCGCTGGCGCCGCTCTACGACCCGAAGAACCTGCGGGTGAAGTCGTAGCGAGGTAGCCTGTCGCTGGTGCACTGGCGGCTGGCGCAGGGCGACGGTCATGGGCCTCGATCGAGGCCCATG
>JAGQIT010000981.1 GCA_020431135.1 Myxococcales bacterium
GCGCCGCTCCTCCTCGTCGACGACGTCGACTGGCTGACCGCGGAGGAGTTCGATCACCTCCACCGCGGCGGCGGCCTCGAGGCGCTGATCGCCGGCATATCGGCGACGCTCGAGGCTGTCCCAGAGGCGGCGATCGTCGCCGCGAAGCGCCGGCTCGTCGAGCGCGCGCTCAGGGCGGATCTCGACGCCGGGGATCGCCGGGCAGCGGCCTTCCGCGCCGCGGAGATCGCCCGCCTCGATCCGCCCGCCGCCCGCGCGCTCATCGAGCGCCTCGTCGACGAGCTCCAGCCCGGCGACGACCGCCGCGGCATCGCCTGGGCCCTCGCCTACGCGCTCCACAAGCTCGGACCGAGCCGCGAGCGCCGCGCTCTGCGGGGGCGCCTCGCGGCGCGCGGCGGGGACTTCGTCGCGGCGCTCCTAGGCGAGCTCCGCGGCATCGAAGCCGACGAGGCGGCGGACGGCTAGGAGGCTCTCCCGCAGATCGGCGCGTGGTCTCGCGCTGCCGCTGCACCGGATGTCCTGCGAGCTTCGTCGGAGCGGAGAGCGTCGGCGAGGCAAGCGAGCGCGTGCGCCGATCTGCGGGACAGGCTCCTCGCCGTCCGTCCGTCTGTAGATGCGCGCGTGCTCTCGCGTCGCCGACGTCGTGCTGGAGCGCTCCGCTCGAGGGACAGGTCGTCCTCGCGGACACCTGCGCAGCTGCGCCGTGATCGTCGGTGTCGCGGATCGTCGACAGCGTCGTCGGCAGAGGTGGGACGCCCATGTGGGGACGTCCGCGGCGGGCGCTTCGCCCCTGGTGCAGGTCGTCGTGGCGACGTCGTCGCGGGCATGAGGGGCCCCGCGCGGACCCTCCATGCTGGCGGCAGAACGCGCCTTTTGGCGGGTTAATCGTTGTTCTGTTCGCTTTTGAGCATCGACGTTCGCGGCCTCATGGCGGAGGATGAAGGAGCGCGTCGACGCGACTCGGCGCCCTGGAGTTACGCATGTCTTATCGCTCAGCTCTCCTCGCGCTCACGCTGCCGCTCCTCGGCGGCTGCACCTTCAACGCCATCGGCCTCGGCGAGACCTCGACCGGCAGCGGCGAGGACAGCGACAGCACGAGCACGTCGACGACCGGCGAGACGTCGACGACGGGGATGACGACGACGACCGAGCCGACGACGTCGACCTCGACCGGGACCGGCACCGAGACCAGCGGGACGACCACCGACACCGACGGGGGCTTCTGCGGCGACGGCGTCCTCGACGACGGCGAGAGCTGCGACAACGGGCCGGACAACGGCGTCGGCATGAGCTGCAAGGCGGACTGCACGGTCAACGTCTGCGGCGACGGCGATCAGGGGCCCGGCGAGGGCTGCGACGACGGCAACGTCGCCGACGGCGACGGCTGCTCGGCGACCTGCGTCCTCGAGAGCTGCGGCGACGGCCAGCCGCAGCCGGGCGAGGAGTGCGACGACGGCAACGACGTCGACGACGACGACTGCACCAACGCGTGCACGCTGCCG
>JAGQIT010000982.1 GCA_020431135.1 Myxococcales bacterium
ATCGTCCAGGAGGGCATGAACTACTACAAGGGCGTGCCCTTCGAGCTCTACGCGGCGGCCGTCGCCGACAACCGCCGGGCCAAGCGCTACCGGCGTGTGACCTTCACCGGCGGCGAGGTGACCCTCGAGCGCCGCCTCTTCGACTACATCGACCTCGCCCGCGAGTCGGGGAGCTTCGAGCACATCCGCATCCAGACCCACGGCCGCGGCTTCGCCGACCCGGCGTTCGCCCGGCGGATCGTCGACGCCGGCGTCGACGAGTTCTTCGTCTCGCTGCACGGCCACGACGCGGCGACCCAGGACCACATCTCGCAGCGCCCCGGCTCGTTCGACGAGGCGATCCGCGGCCTCGAGAACCTCCAGAAGCTCGGCGTCTGCATCCTCACCAACACCGTGCTGACGACCCTCAACGAGCCCTACCTCGCGGAGATCGTCGACACCGTGCGCCGCTTCGCGCCGGCGCGGATGGAGTGGTGGAACTACCTGCCGATGGAGGACTACGCCGACGAGCGCGACCTCCTGTCGCCGATGGACAAGCTCGCGCCGTCGCTGCGGGCGGCGCTCGCCCGGGCCCGCGACTACGGCATCGAGACCGCCGTGAAGTACGTCCCCCGCTGCCTCCTCGGCGACCACGGCGACAGCCAGGACAACACGCAGCCGGACGTCGTCATCGTCGAGGAGTTCTACGACAAGTACCCAAAATTCGCGTGCATCCACGAGGCCGCCTGCGAGCACAGCGAGACCTGCCTCGGCCTCCACCACCCCTACATCACCAAGTTCGGCTGGGAGGAGGACGCCCTCGTCCCGATCCCGCGGACGACCCCGTGGCGTGAGCCCGAATATGGCCTTTGGGTCGGGTCCGATCGGCCAGGCGAGGGCGCGGCGATCCCCACCGATCAGCCGCGCTGGGCCGGCCTCGTCGCCGGCGTCGCCGAGCGCCACCGGGCCCGCCTCGTCGACGTCATGCTCCAGCGCCGCGCCTGCGTCTACCGCTTCGAGCTCGGCGAGGGCGCGACCGTCGACGTCCTCCTGACCGCGCGCAGCGACGCCCCGGCGCTGGCGCGCAGCGACTCCTTCAACCTCCAATACCGCAACCTCCAGGCCGACCTCGGCGTCCCCGGGCTGCGCGAGCGCCTCTCCGCCCTCGTCGAGGACGCGATCCGGACGATCAGCGACCGCGACCCCGGCGGCATGCACCTCGACGCGCGCAAGGGGCTCGTCGGCGACGACTCGGTGCGCCGCCGGCCGCGACGCGCGAAGGGGCTGCGGGTCGTCGACGGATCGGATCGATGAGCGCCGGCACGGATACGGAGGACGTCGCCGGCCACGCGACCGCGCTGCGCGAGCGCGGCTACACGGTCTTCGAGCGCGCCTACGACCCGTCCTGGGTGGCGGTGCTGCGCGGCGAGCTGGAGGCGCTCTACGAGGCGCTCGGCCGCCCGCCTCTCCATGATCCCGGGCACCGCGAGCTCGCCCCCGGGATTCAGCTCTGCGCCGCCGGCCTCGCCGTCCACTCGCTCCTCGCCCAGCGCCCGGCCTACGCGTCGACGCTCCTCCGGCCGGCGATCGTCGCGGCGATCCGCGAGGTCCTCGGCGACATGGTTCTCGAGGTCGCCGGCTGCGTCATCTCCGATCGCACGCGCCCCTTCTTCGCCTGGCACACCCACGTCGGCGGCGTCGACGACGGCGTCCACCGGCGCCGCGGCGTCTGGCCGGAGGTCGGCGGCGTCGAGCGGGTGATGTGCCTGCTCTACCTCCAGGACGTCGACGACGCGCGCGGGCCGATGCTCGTCCTCCCGCGGGCCGCCGGCGATCCGGTGGCGCTACCCTATGATCATACCCTGGAAAATTGGCCCGGGCAGGTCGAGCTGCGGCCGCCGGCCGGCAGCGTGATCGCCATCGAGCAGTGCACCTGGCACGCGATCCGCCAGATGCAGGGGCCCGGCCTGCGGATGTTCGTCGGCACGACCTTCGCCGC
>JAGQIT010000983.1 GCA_020431135.1 Myxococcales bacterium
CCTTGCCCAGGCGATCGCGGAGCACCGTCACCGCCTTCTCGGGATCGAGCGGCGTGAGCTGGCCGAGGCGCTCCTCGAGGCGATCGAAGCGGTAGCCGCTCGCCGTGTAGCGGCGGATCCGGTCGTTCTGCGCGTCGCGATCGAAGGGCTCGTGGAGGAGGTGGTTGGTCACCCAGACCAGCGAGGTCGCGTCGCCGCGGACCTGGCGGCGCTCCTCCTTGGTCCGCGGCGAGAGCTCGGCGACGACCGCCTTGCGCTGGATCCCGTCGCCGATCAGCACCGCCCCCGACGAGCGCAGCGGCGCCTCCTTCAGGATCTCCAGCGCCTGCTCGAGGGTGTCGGCCTCCTCGAGCACCTGGCGGAGGACGATCGCCAGCGGGATCCCGTCCTCGGGCGGGTCGTCGGTGCGCGCCGGGTTGAGGGCGACGAAGATCCCGCGGGCGTTGATCCCGGTGACGACGCCGACGAGCCCGGGCCAGCCCACCGAGGCGAAGGGGTACTTGCCGTCGGGGTAGTAGAAGGCGACGACGCGATCGGCGTCGACGCTGCGGCCGAGGTCGGCGGAGAACGAGCGGCCGATGATCAGGTTGCCGCTGGCGTCGGTGGCGGTCTTGCTCCGCGGGATCGCGGCGAAGGCGACGCCCTCGAGGAGGACGTCCTCGAGGCGGGCGCCGAGCTCCTGGAAGCACTGGTAGAGGAAGAGGCGGTGGTAGGCGCTGAGGCGCTCGCCGGCGGCCTCGGGGAGCGCCTCGGCGAGGGCGGCGAGCTCGACGGCGGCGGCCTCGGGGAGCGCCTCGTCGGCCTGGCGGAAGTCCCAGCGGACGCCGAGGAGCACCGACCACGCGTCCATCCACGTCGGATAGCGGAGGGCGACGAGGCCGCGGATGTCGGCGTCGAGGCGGTGGAAGAGGCGGGCGACGAGCTGGCCGTGGGCGTCGCCGATCGCCCCTGGCGAGCCGACGAGGTGGAGGACCCAGAGGCCCCCCTGGCGGGCGAGCCACGACTCGCCGTAGGCGATCCGCCGGCCGGTGCGGTCGACCTCGAGCTCGGCCGCCGGCGTGTCGGCGCGCTTCGGCGAGAGATCCGTGAACTTCAGGTAGCCCGAGTAGAGGATCACCAAGACGATCGCCATCACCACGCTGAGGACGACGAGGGCCTGGAGGAGGGCGAGGACCATCCGCCCCTCGCTCGCCGGCGGTTTTGGTGCGAAGCGCGCCATTTTGCTCGATCGCCAGTCTTTATACTCTCCGGGCAGCCATGACACGAACGCGATCCGGCCGAGCTGTCCCCGTGTTCTCCGCGAGCCTCCTCCTCGCCGCGCTCGTCGCCTGCGGACCCGAGAGGCCGCCGGCGCCGGAGGGCGGGGCGAACCCCGCGGCGCCCCCCGCGGCGTCCGAGGACTCCGCCTCCGCTGGCAAGGCCGAAGCGGCCGCCTCCGCGACCCTGCCGGCCGAGCCCGACAAGGTCGTTCTCACCTTCGCCGGCGCCCGTGGGGTCTTCACCGACACCTCCAAGCCCGACGCCGTCCCCGAGGAGGCGCAGGGCATGGTCCGCGTCACCTTCCTCGACGGCCCGGCGCCGCCCGAGGGTCAGGTCTGGGTCGCCAACCTGCGGACCCCGAGCGGCGACGGCGGATGGTCGCTGAAGACCGTCCCGCGCGACCTCTTCGAGGAGCTCGCAGTCGGCCAGGGGATGTCCTCTGCGGTCGAGATCCCCGCCGGCATCGAGCCCCCCGAGGCCAAGCCGAGCGAGGGCGTCATCGTCTACAAGACCGA
>JAGQIT010000984.1:0-2617 GCA_020431135.1 Myxococcales bacterium
TCCGCCTGGCGACGGTGCTCCAGCTCCCGAGCGAGGCGAGCTGCCGCGTGGGCCACGACGGCAAGAAGGCGAGCGAGCGCTGCGCGACCTGCCACCCGGCGATGAGCGACGGCCGCCTCGTGACCCGCGATCGGATCGATCGGACGGCGCCGATGCTCGTGCCGAAGGGGCCGAGCGGGTGGGGGGCCGCGCACGATCTCGCGTTCGTCGAGGACCACCGCGGGATCGCCAAGGCCAACCCGAGCCTGTGCTCGCAGTGCCACACCCAGAGCGACTGCCTCGACTGCCACACCGGCGTCGTCCGGCCGATGCGGATCCACAGCGGCGACTACATGACGACGCACGCGCTCGACGCCCGCGCGAACACCCAGGACTGCCAGAGCTGCCACCGCGTGCAGACCGACTGCCTGGCGTGCCACGAGCGCCTCGGGCTCGGGCTCGGTCCGGACAGCCGGGTCGGCGTCGGCTCGTCGCTGCGCTTCCACCCGGACGGCTTCGCGGGGCCGCCCGGCACCCCGCAGACCCACGCCTTCGCGGCCCAGCGCAACATCACCGCCTGCGCGAGCTGCCACACTGAGGACTCGTGCCTGGCCTGCCACGCGACGACGAAGGCGGCGCGCCCCGGGCTCGGCTCAAACCCGCACGGCGTCGGCTTCGGCGGCTCGGTGCGCTGTCAGGCGCTGGCGGCCCGCAACCACCGGGTCTGTCTCAAGTGCCACGCGCCGGGCGATCCGAACAACGACTGCCTGTGAGCGGCCCGCGAGGCCGATCGCGCCGCGCCGCGGGCGTCGGATCAGTTGATCTTGACCAGATCGGCGCTGATCGTGAGGACCTTGCCGCCCGAGATCGTCGCCGATCCAGTCGCTGCGATGGTGATGGCTTCGGCCTTGAGCGTCGCCGACGTGCTCGTCACCTTGAGGGCGCCCTCGATCGCGGCGAGCCGCGCCTCCAGCGACGCGACCTTCGCCTCGAGCGCCTCGATCTTCTCCCGATTCGTCGCCATAACCCCCCCATCTCACAGCCACGGCGCTCACCTGTACGTACGTGCAGATCCGCCGAGGAGCGCCTGATGATACTCGGCCGACCCGACGGATCCCAGGCGGTGACGCGCTCGGCTCGCTAGAGCGGATCTGCGAGCAGGGCGCGCGGCCGGTGGCGATGGCGAGCGCGACGACGAGGGCGACGAGGGCGACGAGGGCAGGGGACCCGCGCCGCGGGCTGTTATGATCGGCGACGTGGTTGGAGGTCGGAGGTCGCCTTGCCGTCTGTAGCGAGAGTCGGAGACACGCATGTCTGCCCCGCGGTGTGTCCGGGTCCGAGCCCGAGCCCGCATGTGGGCGGGCCGATCACCAGCGGCTCGGACGACGTCCTCGTCGGGGGCAAGCCTGCGGCGCGCCTCGGCGACACGTGCGCGTGCGCGTGCGCGGTCGACAAGATCATCAAGGGCAGCAGCACCGTCTTGATCAACGGCAAGCCCGCCGCGCGGACCGGAGACGGCTGCGCGCACGGCGGGAAGCTCGTCGGCGGGCACCCGACGGTCCTGATCGGCGGCTAGGAGCTCAGGGCAAGAGTCCCGTATGGGCGGCCCAAATCGCTTCGACAAGACGCCGCTGTACCGGGTCGTACTGTAGGTCTCGGCGGCGTGATTTGGGTCGACGAGGGCAAGCGAGGCCGCGCGGGACTTGTGCCACGGGCACCTAGGAGCCCCTCGCCCATGGCGGTCCCGTGTACGGGTCGCGGCCAGGTTTGGACGGGACGCTCTGGGTCGGCGACGACGCGCTGGACCGCGGGCTCCTCGCGGCGGTCGGCTCAGCGTGACTGGCTGTAGATCGTCATCAGCTCGACGTCGGTCAGCGCGATCAGCCGGTAGTCGGGGCCGGGCTCGATCTTCACGGGGCCGGTGGGCATCAGCTCGACGCGATCGATGTTGTCGCCGTCGCGGATCTCGAGCGCCGCGCGCCCGCCCGTGAGCATGGCGACCATGTCGGTGCGACCGCGGGTGGAGACGATGACGATCTCGCCGGGGCGGACGCGGAGGATCTTCGCGGTGAAGCCGGGCGCGTCGGCCCAGACGAACTCACCGCCGAAGGAGCGGCCCTCAAAGGGGGGGCCGTAGTCGTCGTCGATGTCGACCAGCGCGTCGGCCTGCTCGTCGCTGCCCTCGGTCTGCTCGTCGGCCTTCATAGTGCACAAGAGTAGCCTAGGGCGGGCTCGCCGCCCAGCCCCGACGTCCGCCGGTCAAGCGCCCCGAGCCGCGCCAGGACGCCGCCGCGCCCCGTCGCGCCCAGACGTCGCGCCCAGACGTCGCGCCCAGACGTCGCGCCCAGACGTCGCGCGAGGAGGGGCGCAATGCCCAGCTAGGAACGGAGGGCAGATGTCCAGCTCGGCGTCGAGCGGCGGAGCGGCCCGGCTCACGTCGACAAGGGTCGTCCCCCAAGTCTTGGGGGTGCGATTGGGATCGACGAGCGCAAGCGAGGGCGCGCGGCGAACACTCGGACGGCCTCCTAGCCCTTGGGCTTGGCCACCGCGGGGCCGTCGCCCGCCTTCGCGCCGCCCTTGGGCTTGGCGGTCGCGGGCCCGCTCCCCTTCGCGTCCTTGGCCTTGGGCTTGGCGGTCG
>JAGQIT010000984.1:2683-3126 GCA_020431135.1 Myxococcales bacterium
TTCTTCGCGCCTTTGGGGTCGTCCTTGCCCTTGGCGTCCTTCTTCGCGTTCTTCTTGGCCTTGCCCTTGGCGTCCTCGCCCTCAGCCGCGTCGCCCTCGGCGCCTTCATCCTTGGCCTCGGCCTCGACGTACTCGACCTTGTCCTCGTCGGCGGCGCCGCGGCGGCGGGCGTCGATCGCCTCCTGGGCCCGGCGGGCGATGTCCTGGTCCCAGCGGTCGACCTTGCCGTCGCCGTTGGTGTCGTAGCCGACGCGATCGATGCGCCCGGCGACGAAGAAGGAGAACTCGTCCGGGCGCCCGTCGTGGTCGCGATCGACGTCGATGCGGATCAGCCGGCCCTTGTCGTAGCGGCGCCAGGCGTCGACGTAGCCGTCCTGGTTGAGGTCCTGCTCGTCGAGGACGAGCGCCCCCTCCTCGTAGTAGCGGCCGAGATCGAGGCGGCC
>JAGQIT010000984.1:3246-3679 GCA_020431135.1 Myxococcales bacterium
GCCGGTGCCCTTGATCGTCAGGGTGATCAGGTCGGCGCGGCCGTCGTGGTTGAGATCCTGCTGCTGGGTGTGCTTGCCGCTCGGATCGCAGCGCGTCGCGTCGACCGCGAGGAGGCGCATCGCCGGGCTCTTCGCCTGCGGAGGCTGGGTGAGCTTGGCCATGTCGGGGGCCTCTTCGGCCGCCTTGCCCGGGTCGTTGGGCTTCTTGCCCTTGCCCGCGCAGCCCGGGGCCGCCGCGAGCAGGGCCGGCACGAAGAGGGCGACGAGCGCTCGGAGGCGGCGGGGCACGGTGTGGAGACTCTACCAGGTCGCCCGCGCAGCGCGAGAAGAGGGCCGCCCGCCGACGCGGCCGCGCGCTACTGCGCGAACGTCGCGTGCTGCCCAAGAGCCACCGTGGGTCCGCCGTGGGTCCGCCGTGGGTCCGCCGTGGGTC
>JAGQIT010000985.1 GCA_020431135.1 Myxococcales bacterium
CGCCGATCCGCGCCCGCACGGCCGCCCTGCCTCTCCCGGGGAGCGCCGCGACCTCGGCCGGCGAGCGCCACGGCGACGCGCCGAAGAGCCGCGCCGCGAGCACGCAGCCGAGGGCGAAGACGTCGCTCGACGGGCCGCCGCCGCCACCGAGCACCTCGGGCGCGAGGAAGCCCGGCGTGCCGCAGCCGAAGCAGCCGATCTGTCCGAAGTCGATCAGCACCAGCGTCCCCGCCGGCGTGCGCACGAGGTTGCCGAGGCTGACGTCGCCGTGGTGGGTGCCGACCGCGTGGATCGCCCGCAGCGCGTGGGTCGCCGCGATCGCCTCGCTGAGCGCCTGCTCGACGCCGACGGGTCCGAGCGCGAGCGGGCTGCCCTCGACCCACGCGGTGACCAGCCACGCGCCGCCGTCGTCCGCCGTGAGGAGCTCCAGGACCTCGGGGAGATGCGGCGACGCGACCCGCCGAAGGACGCTGAAGGCCCGGCGAACGTGGCCGCCGCGGCTCGCTGGGACGTGCTTGAGAACCACCGCTCGACCGCGGGCGTCGGCGTCGCGGGCGACCCAGGCCCCGCCCTCGCTGCCCTCGCCGAGGCGGCGGACATCGACGAAGCGCGGCGGCAGGCTGCCAATCACGTTGACGAAGCTACACCTGGTTGGCGGCGCAGCCAACGGCGCCAAGGCTCACGGCGCGGGCTGCCTGGCGGCGATCCTTGCGAAGCGCCGAGGATCGCCCTCTCGGCGCCCTCTCGGCCAGCTCGCGCGGGCTCGCGCGGCGCCTACCAGTGGAAGCCGAGCTCAAAGAGGACCTGGTAGGAGTGGCCGATCGGGTGAGCGACCGCGCCGTCGGCGAACTTTTGGTTGAGCCGCGTGAGGCGGTAGTTGGCGATCACCCCGAGGGTCACGTTGGAGGTCACCCAGCCGTCGAAGCCGGCGCCGCCGCGGAGCTGACCGCCGAGGATGTAGCCGCCCTCGGCCCGCTCGTGCGACGCGAGGCCGCCGCCGACCTCGGCGAAGGGCTGGAAGCGGCGCTTCACCGGCAGGTAGGCGCGGATGAAGAGCGGGTCCCAGAAGATCATGTCGCCGTAGACGGTGCGTGTCTCGACGCCGGCGGGGGTCACCTCCTCGACCTCGGCCCGATCCTGGAGGTGTCCCGAGAAACCTGTCC
Organism: Myxococcales bacterium; assembly: GCA_020431135.1. Taxonomy (GTDB): domain Bacteria; phylum Myxococcota_A; class Polyangia; order Nannocystales; family Nannocystaceae; genus JADJRG01. The sequence continues at coordinate 1,164 of JAGQIT010000985.1, forward strand.
CAATGCCCAGCCAATTGTTGACGCGGTAGCCGAGGTCGAAGCCGCCGGAGACCGAGCCGACCGTCGGCTTCGCCGGCACATCACCGGCGATCGGACCGGCGAGGCCGATGCGGAGGCCAGCCCACCAGCGGCCGCGCCAAGGGCCCTTGCGGATGCGATCGCGGGGCACAGGCGGCGGCGGCGAGGGCAACGGATCCATGACCACGTGACGCACCGCCTTCGGCTTGATCTCGCCGGTGGTGGTCGTCGTTGTCGTCGTGGTTTTCGTCCCGTCGCCGGCCTCGACCACCGAGACCGTCTCGCCGCCGGTCGTGGCGGGCGCCGGCTCGACGGGCGCGGGCGAGGTCTCCACCGGCGCGGGCGTCGGTGAGGTCTCCACCGCGGGCGTCGGCGAGGTCTCCACCGGCGCCTCCTCGACGGTGACGACTGCGGTCGGCGCGGCCTCGGCCGGGGCCTGGGCGACGGTGAGGAGCGCGCTGATGATCATCGGTGTCATTGTCGGTGTCCCCTCGCTAGGCGCTCGGCGCCGCGCTGGCTGACGGGTGGCTCGGCCGGGATCCCGGTGAGGGCGAGCCGGAGGGAGCGCTCGGCCTCCTCTCGGAGGATGCTGTCATCTTCATTGGCCGCTGCAAAGCGAAGATACCCCAGGGACTCGGCGCCGCGCAGGCGGGCGAGCGCGCGGTAGACCTCACGGGTGTGCTCCCGGCTCATCGGCCGCGCGTGGCGGATGATCGCCAGCGCGAGGGTCGGATCCGCGGCGTAGCCGAGGCACTCGACCGCGAGGGTCGCCACGCGCGCGTCGTCGTGCTCTAGGAGGGCGAGGAGATCGCCGGAAAATTCAGCGGGCGTGTGCTCGCGGATCCACTCGAGGGCGAGGATCACGAGCTCCGGGTCGTCGTCCCTGAGGAGCTCGCGGACCGCGTCGTGGTCGCCGCGGGCGAGGGCCAGGCGGGTGTCGAGCACGGCGAAGGCGCGGGCCGCCGCCGCCGCGACGTCGTCGTCGAGCGACGCCTCGGCGTCCCCCTCGCGCTCGAGGATCACGGTCGTGTGGATCACCCCGCCGAGGACCGGGCGCAGGCCGGCCGGGACCTCGATCTGCGCCTGCAGGTAGATCTCGCGGGCGCCGTCGTCGGCGGTCTGCTCCTGGTACCAGAGCTCGGCGCCGAGGGCCTCGCCGCGGTGCTCACGGCCGGCGAGGCGGAGGCCGCCGAGCCCCTTCAGCGCCCCCCCGACCTGCGGGACGAGCCGGGCCTCCTCGCGCATCACCCCGTCGTCGCCGCGGTGGTGGATCCCCTCGATGCGCACGACCTGGGGGCCGACCTCGCGGGGCCCCTCGCAGGCGCCGACGGCCCCGCCAGACGTCAGGACGAGCGCCAGGGCGAAGCCCCGGACGAACCCGGAGGACGGCGGTTTCGGCGGGCCAGGCATAGAGCGACTGGCCAACCATAGCAAAGGGCCCAGGCGGGCGCCCGAGCCCCAGATCACCCGGCTTTGCGCCCTACTCGTCCGGGTCGCGCCAGCGCAGCTCGACCCCGCGGCGCGCGGCGAAGAGCGCGGCGTAGCGCCGCGCCGCCTCCGCCACCGGCGGGACCTCGCGGGCGCCGACACGCGCGGCGCTCGTCACCTCGACCCCTGGGAGGCCGCAGGACACGAGCGCGCGGAAGAGCTGCGGGTCGACCGCGAGGTTGATCGCGATCCCCTGGACGCTGATCCCGCGGCTGATGTGCAGGCCCAGCGAGGCGATCTTGGTGTCGCCGAGCCACAGCCCCGGGTGGTCCATGCGGAACTCGGCCCCGTCGACCCCGTACTCGCCGAGGAGCTCGCGGGCGGTCTCGGCGAGGTCGACGATCAGCGCGCGGATCCGCCGGCCGACGTAGACTACCGGGTAGACGACGAGCTGCCCGGGCGCGTGGAGCGTGACCTGGCCGCCGCGCGGCGTCTCGCAGACCTCCATCGCCGCCTCGGCGAGCTGCTCGTCGGTCCAGAGCACGTCCTCGCGCGCCGCCCTCCTCCCGAGGGTCAGGGTCGGCGGGTGCTCGACGAGGAAGAGGCGCGGCGGGCCCTCGCCGGCGGCGAGCGCCTCGCGGGCCGCGAGCTGCAGGTCGAGGGCCTCGGCGAAGCGCCGTCGACCGAGCCACTCCGCGACCAGCGGCGCCTCGGGCTCAGGTGTCGAGGCCACTGATCGACTCGATCAAGGTGGGGTCGAGCACCGGCACCTCGATCTTCGCCTTGCCGACGCCGACGCCGTTGTCGCGGAGCCAGCGGGCGAACTCCGGCCCCTGGATCACGCGGGCGTCGTCCCAGTCGCCGACCTCGTCGGCCATCGAGAAGACGAGCGCCGACGAGATGTTGTTGCGCTCGAGGTCCGCGCCCCAAACGCTCGGATCGAGCGCCGCCTTGCGCGGGGCGATGACCACGAGGACGCGCGGATCGTCGTCCTCGGGATCGGGATCGATCGCCACGAGCTTGCCGACGCCCTTGCCCGGGGGCAGCGACGCCTTGAGGTCGTACTCCTCCTCGGCGAGGTAGATCCGCACGAGCGCCTCGAGGCCGCGCTGGCCGAGCGAGTGCACCCAGTGGAGGAGCTGGCGGTCGGTCTCCGCGGCGACCGCCTGGGCGGCGACCCGCAGGGCGTCCTCAGCGATCGCCGCCGGCCCGGGGAGGCGCGTCCCCTGGAGCTGGTAGCGGGCGTCGCCGCGGGCGACGAAGCGCGAGCTGCGGCCGTTGCGGTGGACGTCGGTGAGGATCGCGGCGCTGACGGCCCGCTCGATCTCCGAGATCTCGCCGCCGAGGACGTTCTGCTGGGCGAGCTGCTCGGCGAGCTGGCGGATGTGGAGCGAGCGCGAGCCGGCGCCCTCGAGCACCTTCGCCGCCTGGAGGAGCAGCGCCGCGGTCGGGTCGTCGCTCCGGTGCCGGCTGTCGCCGCCGGCCTGCGACCACTCGATCCGCTTGGAGCGGCGACGACGGCGGCGACGGCGACGGCCGCCCCGCTCCTCCTCCTCGCGCTCGCGCTCGCGCTCACGCGCGCGCCGGCTGCTCTTCGACGGCGCGCCCTGGATCTGGGCCTGGCGCTCGGCCTGCGCGCGCTGCTGGATCAGCTCGAGCTCGCCGCGCAGCTCCGGGCGCTCCTCGACGAGGCGCGACATCGCGTTGGCCATGACGACGGCGACGTCGGTCACGCCCTCGAGACCGGAGCCCTGGGGCGCCTCGAACTCGAGGTTCTGGACCTTCTGGAGGACCTCGTTGCGCTTGCTCGGGTCGGCGCCGCGGCGCGACGGCTTGACGGCGACGACCTGGGGCGGCGGGGCCTCGCCGCGGACGCCGTAGCGGTTGCCAGAGGTCCGGCGCCGGCGCTTGCGCTTCGAGCGGCTGCGCTTCGAGGAGGCCTCGGCCTCCTCCTCTTCGCCCTCGTCCTCGTCGGACTCGTCGGACTCCTCGTCTTCGTCGGCCTCCTCTTCGTCGGCCTCCTCATCCTCCTCGTCGACCTCGGCCTCCTCTTCGTCGTCGGCCTCATCCTCGTCGGCCTCGGCCTCTTCGGCCTCGGTCTCCTCGTCGACCTCGACTTCCTCCCCCTCGTCGGCCTCGGCCTCGGCCTCGTCGGCCTCCTCCTCCTCGACCTCGGGCTCCGGCTCGGGCTCCGGCTTGCGCCGGCGGCTGCGCGTGGTCTTCCGCTTCGGCTTCGCGGCGACCTCCTCGTCCTCAGCCTTCGCGCTCGGCGCCTTCTTCTCGGGCTTCGGCTCGGGCGGCTCGGGGAGCTCAGCGCCCGGTCGGATCGCGTAGTGGCCCGGCTTGGCGCGGACGAGGATCGGATCGTTGTTGCCGCGCACGGCCGCGTTTAGGCTGCTCCGCATCGTCGCCTCGGGATCGCGGCCGACGTGGGAGAGCAGCCCGCGGTCCACGGCCTTACGGGCGATCTCAGAGAAATGCAGGGGGCCCTGCGCGTTGCGAAGGATCTCGATCGCAGCTTCGAGGAAGGTCATGCTGTCGTCTCGCCGACGCGCCCCAGTGAGGGTCAGCGCTCTCGCCAGACTATCCAAAAATTTGCGGGTCCCTGGCAAGACCTGCTAGCCGCAAAGTGCATGGCCCTCCACATCGGCGTCCTGATCTCTGATCCCGGCCCCGAGGCGAGCGACACCGCCGCCCTCGACCGCCCCAGCGGCGACGCCCTCGTGGAGGCGCTACGCCGCCGCGGGCTGCGAGCGACGCTGATTCCCGCCGACGACGAGCTCCTCCTGGCCCAGGCCCTGCGCCACGCGCACATCGACGCCTGCGTCCTCGCCACCCACGGCGACCTCGGCGGCAGCGGCCGCGTCCAGGCCCAGCTCCGCCGGTGCTGCGTGCCCTTCGTCGGGCCCGAGGCGGCCGCGGTGGCCCTCGCCTACGACAAGGGCCGCGCCCGGACGATCCTCAGCCGCCACAACCTCCCGGTCCCGACCTCCCTCGCGTTCGGCGGGGGGCACGAGACCCCGACACGCGAGCTCCGCCTCCTCGGCTGGCCCGCGATCCTAAAGCCGCGCCGCGGCAGCCACGGGCGCGGCGTTCTCCGCCTCGTCAGCGCCCAGGAGATCGCCGACGTCGTCGAGGATGAGGTCGCCCATGGCGGCGAGATCCTCGTCGAGCGCGCGGTCGACGGGGTCGAGGTCCAGGTCGCCCTCCTCGACGGGGAGGTCCTCGGCAGCATGCAGATCGAGCGCTCCGCCGATCTCCAGACCATCGAGGTCATGACCTGCCCGCCGGAGCTCAGCGCCAGCGCCATCGTCGGCATCGAGCACCTCGCCCGCCACGCCGCCGCCGCCCTCGGCCTGCGCCACGGCGCCTGCCGGGTCGACGTCCTGTGCAGCGATCGCCACAACGAGCAGATCCTCGAGGTCGAGCCCCTGCCCTCGCTCGCCCCGGACGGCGTCGTCGCCCGGGTCGCCCGCGCGGCCGGCCTCAGCTACGACGCCCTCGTCGACCGCCTCCTCGCCGGCCTCCCGCGGATCGACACCGTCGAGCTGCCGACCGCCGACCTCGCCGCGCAGGCGCTCGCCTTCGCCTGAGACCGCGTCACCTGACGTCGCCGAAGGGCGCCCGGCTCCGGCCGCGGCGCCCTTCCTCATGCTCCCGCGAAGGTCTTCGAGGACAGGAACACAAAACAGGAAGAGGAGCGCCGGCGGCCTCGCCCGCGGCGCTCCTCCCGTTGCGTCACCCGCGGCTCAGACGCCGGCGAAGAGCCGCGCGCCGAACGAGTCCGAGAGGCGGTGGTCGTTGAAGATCTTCTGGGCCGCGGCGGCGACGTCGTACTCGACGCGCTTGAACGAGAAGTAGCCGCGGCCGGTGTCGAAGATCGTGTAGCTCGCCCGCGGGTCGTGGTCGCGCGGCTGGCCGACGGAGCCGACCGAGATCACGTAGCGGAACTCGTCGTGGATCTCGAACTCCTTGGTCACGACCTCGTAGACCTTCTCCTTCGAGATCGCGAACGACTTGCACAGGTGCGAGTGACCGATGAAGGTCGCCAGCCCCAGGCGCTCCCAGATCGGGATGCAGGTCTGGGCCTGCTCGACGCTGAAGATGTACTCGAACTCCTCGAGATCGACGGGCGAGCCGTGGCAGAAGTGGACGTCGTCGTCCCGCTCCGAGTACTGGAGCCCCTGGAGCCACGCCATGTTCGCCGGGCTGAGGATCGACGCGTGGAGGTCGAGGGCCTCGCGGGCCGCGTCGTAGTAGTAGCTGTAGTCCATGCGCCCGGCGACCGCGGCGTCGTGGTTGCCGAGGATGGTGTGCCGGGTGATCGCGCGGATCCGATCGCAGCACTCGTTGGGCTGGGCGCCGTAGCCGACGGTGTCGCCGAGGCAGATGAGCGCGTCGACGTTCTCCCGATCGAGGCAGCGGAGAACGGCCTCGAGCGCCTCGAGGTTGCCGTGCGTGTCGCTAAAAATTCCGTAGCGCATCAGGCGTCACCTGACCTCTTCGAAGTCATCCTCCATGAGGATGTCGAGCTCGGGCGTCGTGATCGCCTCGTAGGCGCGGCGCGAGAAGCCTCGCACCGCGGTGTTCTCGGCGAGCGGACGCTCGCCACGGATCTCCTCGCCCGCGGAACTCACGTCCGTCAGTGTAGCAAGGGCGTGGGTCGCCGCGGACGCGATCACCGGATCTTGGACGTCGACGAGGGCCTCCACGGCGTGACGCCCCGGGCCGCTGCGGCTGATGCCGTCCGACAGGACGACCTCCGCGAGGGCCCTCGCCACGCGGTTCGCCGCGTAGTCCCGGGTCGCCGGCTCGACGCGGCGAAGCAGGTCGCACAGCGAACCAACGACCCGCGGGCCGAAGTTGCCGAGCGCTCGGGCGATGTCGCGCCAGACGTTGGTCTCCTCCGCGAGGAGCGCCTTGGCCAGCGGGTCGATCGCCCGGCCGTCGCGGGCGAGGCCGAGGAGGATCGCCGCCGACTGGCGGACCTCGCGGCGCCGCGACCTCAGGCGATCGACCATCCCCGGGGTGATCGACGAGCCGAGCTCGGCGAGCGGCGGGAGGATGGCGAGGATCTCGTCGGCGTCGAACTCCTCCATCGAGCGGATGACGCCGTTGAGCTCCTCCATCGTCGGCACGCCCTCGAGGATCTCGGTGGCCTTGGCGAGGCGGTTGCGCGACGGCGGCGGGGCCGGCGGGGCCGGCGTCGACGGGCCCGAGTCGCCGATCACGCCGGACGCGACCATCGGCGGCTGCGCCGAGCGCCGGCGCCCGAGCGGCCGCTTGGGCCCCCGCCCGCCCTCGTCGAGGTTGAGGGCGTCGCGCAGCTCCGGCGGGTACGGCACCCGCTTGCGATCGGCGAGCTCCTTCATGCGGTACCAGTTCTCGACCCCCGCCTCGCCGGGGAGATCGCCGCCGCGGCCGCTCGCCCGGGTGCGAGCGAGGCGCTGGACGATCGCCTCCGCGTTGGGGCCGACCTCAGGCCCGAGGATCCGCCGCCAGAAGCGCGACGCCGGGGTCAGGCCGAACTCGACCGCGGCCGAGAGCACCGACCGGCGGATGTGATCGTAGGCCGCGAGCTCGAGGCCGTCGACCTCGAGGAGGCGGGTGAGGTTCTCGCGCCCGGAGGCCTGGTCGAGGTGCTCGAGCGCCGCCCAGCCCTCGGCCGCCGTGGCGATGGTGTCGTGATCGCCGGCGTGCATGACCACGTCGGCGGGGGCGAGGCGATCGACGGCGTTGAGCGCGGCGAGCTGCGCGGTCGAGTCGAGGAAGGCGCTCGGCCGGAAGTCGCCGCCGGCGAGGAGGCCGCTCGCCGACTCGAGGCAGAGCGCCGCGTTGCGCTCGAGGCCCGGGCTGCGGATGTCGCGGGTCAGCGCCGTCGAGCCGCGCGGGCCGTGGATGACGAGCTGGAGCGCGAAGTCCTGGGCGAGGCGGGCGAAGACCTCGTGGGCCTCGACGTCGCCGACGTCGATCAGGCCGTCGATCACCGCCTGCTCGCCGAGGTAGGTGGCGATCAGGCGGACGCCGAGGAGCGGGTAGCCGTAGCCGCGGAGGTGGATCGGCCGGGCCACGATCTCGGCGCCCTTCCACACCCGCACGGTCGCGTCCGCGAGCTGGAGGCGGACCATGACGTTGCCGTCGATGATGTCGAGCTCGCCGTTGGCGGCCCACTCGACGTCGGCGGCTGACGGCGCGACCCACCCCGGATCGGTGGTCGGCTCGGGCTCGATGGGGATCGCCTCGACGGCGGTGTCGCGGGTGACCCCCTGGGCGCCGAAGATGATCTCGGGCTGGAGGAGCCAGCGGCGGACCATCCCCGCGCGCTGGCCGACGAGGCGCAGGTGCTCGCGCAGCGCCTCGACCACGTCGCCGCGCTGCTCAGAGCCCAGGATCAGGGTCGCTTGCTGGACGGCGGGGCGGACGATCAGCCAGGGCCCCTGCGCCGACGCGCCGCGGTGGCACTCGGGGCACTCGCCGACGAAGGGCCCGTTCGTGCGCAGGGTCTCGACCAGCTCCGCCTCGGCCTCGCCGTCGACCCAACGCCAGCGCTGCGCCGCGAAGTAGGCGCCACATTCACAGGCGTAGACAACGTCCTCGGCCCAGCTCCACTCGGCTAGGGATTGCACAGAGACGACGATAGCCTCGCCCGATTTGTGGTGTAAAGCATGGCCCATGCAATCCACGGCGCCCGGTGCCCCCTCGTTCTCAGACCTCGGCAAGCTCCAAAGCGCGAGCGAGCGGCTCGCAGAGGATCTCCGGCGGCGCTTCACGGATCAGGTCGAACGCGCGCTGGGAGTCGGCCTCGACGACTCCGTGACCTCGCTCGCATACGTGGACCACTACCTCGCGCAGGCGCGTGGCGAGACCCGCGAGCCGATCCTCACCCTCCTCGCCGCCGGCGCGGGGGCGTGGTTCGGCGACCTCGTGATCCGCACGATCGGCGGCGCGTGGCTCGGCGACGGCCAACGAGCGACCTCGCTGCGCGTCCTCCTGGCGCCGCAGCTGATCTACTTCTCGCCCTTCGCGATCGCCCTCGAGGCGACGCTCGGCGAGGAGGTCTCCCCGGGGGATCCGCGCGCCCCTGCGGACGCCCCCCTCGACGCCGCGTTCCACTTCGCCAAGCCGGGGCGCGCGAAGAGCGAGGCCGCGGGCGCGCCCGCGGAGGACACGCACGACACGCACGACACGCCGGGAACGCACCACACGCAGGACGATCAGACCTGGCTCGCGGAGGCCCTCACCAACCTCGCGCCGGTCCCCCAAGATCACTTCCACAGCCTGACGTGCCGCTTCGAGACCCTCGAGCTAATGCTCGAGCTGCTGGCGGGGCGCCAAGCCGCGCGCGGATGTAGCCCACACACCTACACGGTCGCGGACTACGTGGCGGCGTTCGACCGGTCCGCCGGTGATCGCCCCAGCTAGGTCGAGAGCGGTGTAGACTGCGCCGAACATGGCCGCCGCCGCAGATGACATGCCGCTGCTCGAGATGCTGCAGGTGCTCTCGCGGACGCCTGTCACAGAGCCCCAGCTCCGAGCCGTCGTCGCCGTCACATGTGGTCGATGGTGTGCCGCGCGCGGCGAGGACAACGAGGCCCTGCGGCTGCTCGCGCACGCCCTCGAGCTGGTCCCGGATCTGCGGCCGGCGATGCGTTTGCTCTACCGGATCTACCTCCGCCGCGGGGACGTCCGGAGCGCCGTCCGCTACCTCGACCAGGAGATCCGCGCGACCCGACACCCGCGCGAGGCCGCGGCCCTCTACCGCGAGCGCGGCAAGCTCGTCGAGACCCACTTCGGCGACCGCAACGCCGCCCTCCAGTGCTACCAGGCCGCCCTCAAGGCGACGCCGCGCGACCTCGCGGTGCTCCGCTCGGTCGAGACGATCTCGCTCCACCAGGGCGACATCTTTAAGCTCATCGCCAACCTCGAGCAGCAGGTCGAGGTCCTCCACGATCCGCCGGCGGTCGCCGGGATCCTCCGCGACCTCGCGCTCCTCGAGGCGCGCCGCGGCGGCGACCTCCCGCTCGCCAGCGACATGCTCGGCACGGCCCTGGAGGAGGCGCAGGACCACCTGCTGATCGCTGAGGACCTCCACCGGGTCGCTGCCCTCGCCGGCGACGTCGAGATGCAGCTGCGGGCCCTCGAGGCCGAGGCCGACAACCTCCACGAGGGCCACAAGGCCGGGCCGCTCGCCGCGATGTCGCAGCTCCTCGGCGCCAACCGTGAGCGCGCCGCGAGCCTCCAGCTCCTCGAGGCGGCCGCCCGCGCCCAGCCCGAGAGCGTCACCCTGTGGCGCAACCTCGAGGAGCTGAGCATGCGGACGGCGAACTACGACACCGCCGTCGCCGCCTGCCTCGGCCAGCTGCGGGCGCTCGGCGACGAGGATCGCCTGACCCAAGCGGAGCTCTTCTACCGCGTCGGCAAGCTGGCGATGATCCGCCTCGACCGGGTCAACGAGGGCCTCGCGGCGATGCGCCGCGCGCTCCGCCTCGACCCGCTGCACATCCCGGCGCTCGAGGACGCCGGCCGCTACCTGATCGCCAACGAGTCGTGGGCCCAGCTCCTCGAGCTCCTCAAGACCCAGGCGACCGCCGCCGAGACCGCGGGGCTGAGCGCCGAGGAGCGCTCGCAGTCACTGGTCCGCGCCGGCCAGGTCCTCGAGGAGAGCCTCCAGGAGCTCGAGGGGGCGCGCGCCGTCTACGAGGACGCGATCGCGGCGTGCCCGACCTTCCGCCCGGCGAGCGATCGCCTCGAGCGCGTGCTCCACCAGGTCGGCCGCCTCGACGCGCTGCGCGAGCACTACCACGCCGAGCTCGGGCGGACGAAGGACACCGAGCGCAAGGTCTTCCTCCTGTCGATCCTCTCGCAGCTCGCCGTCCGCGAGAAGGACGCCGGGCCGGCGACGAAGTACCTCGTCGCGCTCCTCAAGGAGGTGCCCGAGCACCTCACGTCGATCCAGCTCCTCGCCCGCCTCCTCGGCCGCGCCGGCCGCTCGAAGGAGCTCCTCCAGGTCACCGAGCAGGAGATCAAGCTGACGCTGAGCGCGGCCCGCCGGGCCAAGCTCCTCCACCGCGCGGCCGAGCTCGCCCTCGAGCTGGGCGAGCGCGAGCGGGCCTACGAGTACCTGCGCAACGCCCTCCTGGCGATCGACGATCACCAGCCGAGCATCAACCTCCTCGACCGCCTGCTGCGCGAGGACGAGGACGACGATCAGCTCCTCGATCTGCTGCGCCGGCGCCTCGAGCACGCCGAGGATCGCGAGCGCCGGGTCGCCCTCCACCTCGAGATCTCGGGGATCTTGGCGAGCAAGCTCGGCGACCACGAGGGCGCCCTCGCCGAGATCGACACGCTCCTCGAGACGTGGCCGGGGCACCTGCCGGCGCTCCACCGCGGCGAGCGGCTCGCCGTCGATCAGCGGCGCTGGATGCTGCTGTGCAAGTTCCTCGAGCAGCACGTCGCCGCCGCCAAGAGCTCGCGGACGCAGGCGCTCCTGCTCTACCGCCTCGCCCAGATCCGCAGCTCGGAGCTCGGCGAGAACGGGGCGGCGATGGCCGACCTCCGCCGCGCCCTCGACCACTGGCCGGAGCTCTCGGTCGCCCGCGCGCTGCTCCTCGATCTCTGCGTTTACACCCGGTCGATCGACGAGCTCCGCGAGGCCGCGCTCGACGGCCTCGTGTGCGAGCGCAGCCCGACGGAGCGGCGGACGATCGCCCTCCTCCTCGCCGAGTTCACCCACGATCCGGCGCTCTCGGTCGTCTACCTCGAGGCCGCCTCGGTGGGCGCCCCGGGCGACGCCGGCGGCCAGCTCCGCCTCGCCCGCGCGGCCCGTGCCGCCGGCCAGCA
>JAGQIT010000986.1 GCA_020431135.1 Myxococcales bacterium
GAGTTCCTCCTCGAGCACGGGATGATCGATCACATCGTCGATCGCCTGGTCCTGCGCGAGCACCTCGGCGGGCTCCTGCGCATGCTCCTGCGCCTCCCGGCGAAGCCGCCGGCGCCGTCCGAGAGCGGCGTCCTGCCGGCGCCGAGCGAGGACCAGGGCGAGGGCGAGGCCCCGAGCGCCCCGCCGAGCTGAACCCCGAGCGGTGACCCTGCAGAGGCAGAGGAAGACAGGCAGGTATGGGGATGGCGATCCCAGAGTGGCAGCGCGCGCTCTTTGACCGGCGGACGCTCGGAATCCATCTCGGCCTCGACGTGATCCGGGCGGCCTACGAGCGCCTCGGGCGGCCGGGGCGGGCGATCCCCGCGGTCCACGTCGTCGGCACCAACGGCAAGGGCTCGACCTCGGCGATGGTCGCCCACGGCCTGCGCGCGGCCGGACGGAGGGTGGGGCTCTTCACCAGCCCGCATCTCCACCGGATCGGCGAGCGCGTCCAGGTCGAGGGGGCGCCGCTCGACGACGACGTTCTCAAGGGCTACGTCGATCGCGTTCTCGAGGTCGACGCGACCGGCGACCTGCCCGGGCCGATCTCGTTCTTCGAGATCCTGACCCTGGCGGCGCTGATGGCCTTCGAGGACGCCGGGGTCGACAACGCGGTCTTCGAGTGCGGCCTCGGCGGGCGCCTCGACGCGACCCGGGTGGCGAACATCGAGCTGACGCTCTTCACGCCGATCGCCCTCGATCATCTCCGCCTCCTCGGCCCGGACCTGGCGACGATCGCCGGCGAGAAGGCGGCGGTGCTCGAGAACCGGGCGCCGGCGATCTCGGCCCAGCAGCTGCCGACGCCGCGGGCGGTGCTCAACACGGCGGCGGCGCGCTGGGGGACGGCGCTGCGCTTCGTCGGCGAGGCCGCGCGCGCGCCGAAGGGGCTCCCGGGGGCGCACCAGCGGCAGAACGCCGGGCTCGCGCTGGCCGGGCTCGCGGCGCTCCTCGGTCCGGAGAAGGCGACCCTCGAGCTCCTCGACGGCGTGCGCTGGCCGGGCCGCCTGGAGACAATCCGCCGCGGCGCCGGGACGATGACCTTCGACGTCGCTCACAACCCGCACGGGGTCGCGGCGCTCGCCCGTCACCTCGCCGCGACGCCGCCGCCCGCGGCCGGGCGCCTGATCGTCTTCGGCTGCATGCTCGGCAAGGACGGCCCGGAGATGATCCGCTCCCTCGCGGCCCTCGGCGCGCCGATGCTCGTGGTCCCGCCCGGCGCCCGCGAGGGCTGGGACGCGGCCCAGCTCGAGGAGGCGGTGGGCGAGGGGGCCGACATCGCCGCAGCGCCCTCCTTCGACGCGCCCGAGGCCCAGGCCGCGATCGCCGAGCGCCTCGCGGTCGGCGGCGAGGTCGTGGTCTGCGGCTCGTGCTACCTGGTCGGGGCCGTGCGGGGGCGGATCCTCGAGGAGCGCGAGGACGCGGTTCTGCTCAGCGATCCGCCGGCGAACTAGCGAGCGGCCGCGCCGCGGAGCGCCCTCGCGGGCAGAGCTGTGTGCGCCGAGGCGCCGGTCGCAGCGAGTCGTGTGCGGGATTCTCCCCGCCGACCGGATGACCCTTGCGACAGGTTGCTAGAGACCGCTGAGCCCCGGGTG
>JAGQIT010000987.1 GCA_020431135.1 Myxococcales bacterium
CACGACGGCGCGCTCTCGGCTTCGACGAGGCTTGCGGCGCGCCCGGTGCCGCGGCGCCTCGGCGAGGCCCTGCGCCGACGGCCGCGGCGCGAGACTACGCGCCGCCGCGGCGGGACAGCTCCTAGCGAACGGCGCCGCGCTTGCTCTCGATCTTGTCCCACATCACCGCGAAGGCGTCGGCGGCGGTGAAGAACTCCTCGCGCTCGCTCAGGCGCATGTTGAGGTTGCGCAGGTCCTGCCAGATGTCGGGGTAGAGGCCGATGTGGGCGACGCCGTCGCGGTTGTAGTCCCAGGTCTTGCCGGCGAAGGACGCCTGCTTGAGGCCGCCGCGCTGCTTGAGGTCGTAGGAGACGCGCGAGCCGGGGCGCGGCTTCGGGGTCTCCTCGAAGCCGTTGATGTCGGAGCCGAGGCTGAAGTGGGGCGCCGGGGCGCCGCCGTTACGGCCGCTGTGGCCGAGGCCGTGGCGGTAGTTGTGGAGGAAGGCGCGGGCGTCGGCGCCGGCCCAGCCGACGCCCATGATCCCGCCGAGGCGGCCGAGGCGGGTGAGCTGCTCGGCGCTGCGCTGGTTCTCGTCGGCCTTCTTCGACTTGTCGCGGAAGCCCGTGTGCCCGGACATCAGCGGGTAGTCGAACTCCTCGGCGATCGCCAGCGTCTGGCTGACCGCGCGATCGCTCATGTGGTCGACGTCGATGATCATCCCGAGGCGCATCATCTCCTTGATCGCGACCTCGCCGATCGGCGTCAGCCCGCGCTTGTTGACGTGGCCGCCGGGGACCGTCGCGTAGACGTCCCAGCCCGAGTCGGGGCTGAGGAGGCTGCTGAGGAGCTTGAACTGCGGGACGCAGCCGAGCGTCGGGATCGGGCACTTGGTCGCGTGGAAGGCCGGCGGGAACGGGGTCTGGCCGAGGAGGTCGAGGAGGAGCTTGGCGACCGTGAAGGTCAGGCCGTGCGCCCACTCGCCGTCCTTGCCGAGGAGCTCGAGGCGGTACTTGATGTCCGGGTCCTTGGCGGTCTCGACCTGGTAGAGGAAGCCCGGCGGGAAGGGCACGCCGATCGGCAGCGGCCGCGTGCGGGCGAAGCGGTTCGAGAGGTTGAAGAGGCCGCCCTTGACCGCGACGCCGCCGAAGACGTTGTCGGCGAAGTGGAGCGGGAAGATGTAGCGGACGCCCTTGGCGTGGAGGCGGCGGATCTCGGCCTTGACCTTGCTCGCGCTCGCGGTCAGCCCGGGGTTGCCGACCTGGAGGTTGCCGATGTTGTCGAGCTCGACGCCGACGACGACGGCGAGCTTGCCGTCCTTGATCGCCGTGCGGTACTCGGCCGGCGTCTTGACCTCGCGCATGAAGTCGTCGTGGCGGCGGATGAACGCGCGGATCTCGTCGATCTGCAGGTCGCCGGCGCGCTTGTCGTCCATCGGCGGGTCGCCGTTGACGACCGCGCCGAGGAGCTCGTTGTTGACGGCGAGGGCGACGAGGAGGTTGAGGCCGCCGTCGTGGGCCCGGCGGATCCAGTCGACGTACATCTGCTGGTGCGCCTTCGACGACCAGTGCGGCCAGTGGGCGAGCGCCGGGTAGCCGCCGTGCGGGTGGTCGCCGTGGAGGTTGCTCGTCGGCGGCGCGCCGCCGCTGCGCGTGTAGGAGCCGCCCTTCTCGCACGAGACGCCGATGTCGTTCATCCCCGCCGGGCAGTTGGGGCTGCACACGCAGCAGCCGACCGCGTGGAAGTTGGCCTTGCACTTGGGATAGATCAGCAGGCCGTCCTGCTCGCAGCCCTGCGGGTGCTCGCGCCGGCACTTGCCGCCGTCGCCGAGCGGGTAGCCGGCGCCGCGGCCGTAGGAGCCCGGCTTGGCGCAGTAGAGGCCGTCGTCGCGGAAGCCGGGCGGGCAGTCCTTGTGGCACATCGAGCCGAGGCCGTGGTAGCCGGGCTTGCACTTGGCAAAACACAGGCCGGCGTCGTTCTCCATGCCGGCGGGGCACGTGCCGTCGGTCGGGATCGCCGGGAGGGCGTGCTCGAACTCGGAGTCGAAGGCGACGTTGATGGCGAAGGCGCGGATGTGATCGCCGCAGGTGTTGTCGGTGCCCCAGCCGCCGTGGGTCGCGTTGCAGTCGCCGAGCGCCTCGGCGACGCTCTTCGCCCGCACCGGCGCGGCGTTGCAGCCGTTGCCGCGGACCTGGGTGCCCTTGGGCAGGAGCGAGCCGACGTCCGGGGCGCCGTGCATCAGCTTGCCGCCCATCGACAGGTGGCTCATCGGGTGGGTGTGGAGATCGGCGGCGCCCCACAGCGGCGCGTCGTAGTCGACGTAGACCGGCTTGCCGAGGATCGTCGTCTTGAGCACCGCCGGGTGGCCGTCGACGCGCTGCTGCGGCGGCGGCGCGGTCTCGAAGCGGAAGTCGTCGACGTTGATGTGCCCCCAGCCGCGGCTCGACGTGTCGGTGATCCGGATCGCGTACTCCGCCTTGTGGTTGAGGCTGCGGATGTCCCACCAGTCGCGGCGGAGGACCTCGCTGTTGTGCCCCGTCATCGCCTTCACCTTGGCGATCGGCGCGAGGACCTCGAACTCCTTGCCCTGCGCTCCGGCCTTGCCCTTGCTCGCCTTCGTGACCTGGAGGAGCTCGACCTTGAGGTGCTGCGGATCGTCGCCGCCGCCGATGAGGAACGACAGGTACTTGGCGTTGACCGGGAGCTTGAAGCGGTGCGAGGTCAGGGTGCCCTGCGGGCCGTCGCCCTGGGTGAGCCCGCGGCCGAGCGCCGGCGACGAGCGCTTCTCGTAGGTGCCGATCCAGCGGCGGCCGCGGACGCCGATCGGGTAGGGGATGTCCTTCCAGTAGTCGCCGCCGATCGTCACCGCGCCGACGCGGGCGGCGATCACGTTCTCGTCGACCGTCGGCTGGGTGTCGAAGGCGACGCCGGTCTTGGTCCAGCCGGCGAGGCCCGCCTCGAAGCTCGGGTTGCTGAGGCCGATCGCCGTCGCCTGGGTCCCCGGCGTCGGCGTCTGCGGGGTCGGCAGCGCCGGGAACGAGCCGGGCTGGAGCTTCGGCGGGGCCGCGGCGTCGGTCGCCGCCAAGAGGGTCGCGGTCGCCGAGAGCCCGGCCGCGAAGGTCCACGTCAACCACCCTGGAGCTGTCACAAGAGCCACCTTCGCAGGTTATCAGAGGGCCGGCGATCGGCGGAGCGCGGCGACGCGGCGGAGGTCTGCATCGCCACGCGCTGGTGTGCGCGCGAGCACCGAGCGCAGCGGCGGTCGTGACCCTGCGTCACGTCATGTGCCTCGATCGCGGCGGCGGCTCGACGTCGGCGCTCGGACGTACGCGCCGACCCGCGGCGGAACTCTGTTCATTCGCCGGGCCGACGCGGGTACCCTCGTCGGCATGGAGCTGCGTCCCGCCGACTCTGTGCACATCGACCGCGCGATCGCGGAGGCGCTGGCGGCCGAGGCCGCCGGCAACCTCCCGGTCGGCGCCGTCCTGGCGATCGGCGAGGAGGTCGTCGCGGCGGCAGGAAACGCGCTCCTCGTCCCCGCCTATGATCCGGGTCGTCACGCTGAAATTGAGGCGATCCGCCGGGTGCCGCGCGAGCGCTGGCCCGAGGCCGCGGCGATGACCTGCTACACGACCCTCGAGCCGTGCGTGATGTGCATGGGCGCGCTCCTCCTCCACGGCGTCCGCCGGGTGGTCTTCGGCGCGGTCGATCCGACGGGCGGCGCCGGACCTGTCCTCGAGCACCTGCCGGCGTACTACGAGCGCGGCGTGATGAGCTGGGTCGGTCCGGTCGCGGCGGCGCGCTGCGACCCGCTCCACGCCCGGGTCCACGCGCGCTTCGTCGGCCTCCCCTGCGGCGCCCGCGAGTGAGCGCGGCGCTCGCTCGCGCCGCCGCGTGCCGTCGGCGTCGCGCCTCGCTCACAGCATCGCGTCGACGTAGGCGGCGAGGGCGTCGAGCTCGGCGTCGCTGAGGCGCTCGGCGGAGTACGCCGGCATGTAGAGCGTCCGGCTGCCGTAGTTCGTCCCGCCTGACCCTTTGCGCACCTGCGAGGCGATGATGGCCGACTGCGCCGCGCGGATGTCGTACTCCGAGACGCCGCCGCTGCCGTCGACCGCGTGGCAGTTGGCGCAGTAGTCGAGGTAGAGCGCCTCGCCGTCGCTGGCCTGCGGGAAGTCGTCGAGGTAGTCCCAGATCCGCGCGAGCTCGTCGTCGCTGAGGACGTCGGCCGCGAAGGCGGGCATCGCCGAGTTCGGGAACTCGGGGCCCGGGCGGCCGCTGCGGACGACGAAGGTCGAGTAGTCGCGGATCGGGTGGCGGAGCTCGTAGGCGAGGCTCGATCCCTCGCCGCTCGCGCCGTGGCACGACGCGCAGTGCTCGGCGAAGAGCGCCTCGCCGGTCGCGGGCTCGCCGGTGGTCTCGGTCGCGTCGGAGGTCGAGGCGTCGGAGGTCGAGGTGTCGGAGGTCGAGGTGTCGGAGGTCGAGGCGTCGCTGTCGGTCGCGCTGCCCGTGGCCGTGGAGGTGCCGTCGTCGCCGCACGCCGGGCTGAGCCCGCCGAGGATGAGCGCGAGGACAGGCGCGGGACCGACGAGGCGGGCGGGGCGGGGCATCGCCTGATTCTACCCCTCGAGTTCGTCGGCGAGGAGCGGACCGAACGACGAGGTCGCCGCGCGAGAGCACGCGTCTTTGCGAACGACCCGACCCCGTCGGCGAACCACGAACCCAAAAGAGAGAACCCACGTGCGGGTCTCGCCGCGCGTGGGTCCGCACCTCCGCGTCGAACGCGGGGTTGCGCCGGCCTAGAAGCCGTCCTGGCTGTCGGGCTTGAGGCTCTCGATGCCGCGGAGCTGGCACTCGTCGACGCCGCCGTTGCCGGTCGAGTTCTTGTTGTAGTCGAAGCCGGCGGGGCAGACGGGATCCTTGAAGCTCTCCTTGCCCTTGCGGCAGGTGTCGCGGCCGCTCTGGGCGACGTAGTCGTAGCCGCTCTTCGAGCACTTGACCTCCTTGTTCGGCTTGCCCTTCTTCGACTTGCAGACGTCGCGGCCGCTGCGCGAGTCGACGTACCAGTTCTTCGCGTTGTCGGTGACGAGGAGCTTGCACTCGACGCCGACGTGCTCGTACGTGACCTTCTTGCACTGGTCCATCGGCGTCACCGGCGAGCTCCGCTTGTCGTAGGTCGGATAGTCCGCGGGACAGGTCGGCTTCTGGACGATCTCGCGGTCGTCCCACTTGTCGACCTTGACCATCTCGTAGGCGATCACCGAGCCGGGGGCGATCGTCCAGCTGTTCGACGAGCAGCCCTCGGCGGTGGTCGACACCTTCCACACGCCGTTGGTCACCGCGAGGTCGCCGGAGTAGCACTCCTCCTTGCTCTCGTCGCCGGCGACCAGGATCCACACGGCCGAGACCATGCGGGCGCCCTTGCCCTCGTCCTTGAGCGCCGTGAGGTGGCGGTTGTGGCGGTTGGTCTCGAAGCGGAGGTTGCCCGCCCGGTTGCCGAGGTCGATCCGCATCTTGTAGGCGGTGATCGTGCCGTTGTAGTTGCTCGAGTGCGAGACGCCGCCCTGGAGGTTGCTGGCGCCGGCGCTGACGCCCCACGAGTTGGCGTTGGCGCTCGAGATCGTCGTCCGCGCGTCGATGGTGACCTTGTAGATCCCGTCGGGGGCGTCCTGCTTCTTCTGGAAGTAGTTCTTGCCGGCGACCGGCGTCATCTTCTGGCCGACCGCGCCGAGCTTGGCCTCGCTCGCCTTCTTGCGCCAGTAGCGGATGCCCTCGAATTTGAGCGTCGAGGGGGTCACCTTGGTGAAGCCAGCGGAGGCGACGCCGGGCGCGAAGAAGGTGGCGCCGCCGAGGGCGAAGGCGCCGGCGAGGATCATGGGGACGAACGTGGAGCGCTTCATGGGTCTTTCTCGCGCCCGGCGAGTCGCGTCGGCGGGCGCTGCCATGCAAGAGCCCGGGGGGCGGCGATCGGATCACGGCGCTCGTCGGGTTTCTCCGCGGCCCGCGAGACGGCCCGCGAGGAGCCGTTGCGGGGCGATCTAGGCGCGCTCTGGCGGCTCGAGAGCGCGGGCGGGCCGCGGGCGCGGCGACGCGCGTCTGCGCTCTGCGATCGCGGCGCGCGAGGTCGACGTCGAGCGCCGCTCCTTGTGGTGCGCCGGTCGGGGACGCCGACTAGCGGATCAGCCGGCCGAAGGCGATCGGCGTCTCGATCACGCCGCGGCTGCGCGCGCCGAACCAGCCGTAGGCGATCCCCTGGCCGCGCTCGTCGGTCATGAAGAGGATCGTCCCGTGGCCGAAGCCGCCGTCGCCGTCGCGCTCGCGCGTGTCGTCCTGGTGGGGCAGCGAGGTCGCGTCGGCGATCCGCACGAGGTAGGCGCCAGGGACCTCGGGGTAGGGCGTCGGCGCCTCGAGGACGAAGCCGACGTGGCCGGTGTTCTTGCTCGGGAAGTCCTTCGGCCGCTTCCACGCGAAGACGTCGCCGGGGCGGACGTCGGTGATCGTCGGCAGGCGCCGCCAGCCGTCGCGGTGGCCGCGGGTCGGCGCGTCGCGGATCACCTGGAAGAAGTCGCGGGCGACCGGGCGCTCGCGGGTCAGCGCCTTGCGGGCCGTCGGCGCCACCTTGGCGATGATGTACGCGGCCATCGCCGAGCAGTCCCAGAGGTAGATCCCCTCGCGCGAGCGGATCTTCGTCCGGTGCTGGTAGCGGGTCTCCGTGAGGTTCGCGGCGATCGACTCGAGGCGCTCGAGGACCTTGGCGGCGCGGTGGTTGGCGGGGGTCGCCGCCTCGCTGACGTCTGCGGACGCGGCGGTGTCGGCCGCGGCGGTCGCCGGCCCGCTGGCGACGAGGCCCGCGAGGACGAGAACGAGGGCGAGGGCGCGCGCGGCCCGGCCTGGGGCTGCTCCTGGGAGCGCTGGTCGCGGTCGCCTCACCCCCCGAGGATGGATCATCGACGGCGGGCGTGCACGGGCGCCGTCGCTGGCGCTACCATCCGCCGGCGATGAAGTGGCAACGCGGGCATCGGAGCGCCTTTGTCGAGGATCGTCGCGGCCGCGGCGGCGGCCGCCTCAGCCTCGGCGGGATCGTCATCGCGCTCATCCTCTACGCGATCTTCGGCCGCGACGTCACCGGCCTGCTGTCGAGCGGCGAGCTCGCGGGAGGCGGCGGCGCGCCGGCGTCGACCTCGGCCGAGGAGGCGGAGCTCGTCGACTTCGTCAACTTCGTCCTCGACGACATCCAGGGGACCTGGGAGCGCCAGTTCAGGTCGGCCGGCGAGACCTACCGGCCGGCGACCCTCGTCCTCTTCACCGATCGCGTGCAGTCGGCGTGCGGGATCCAGGGCGCCGCGGTCGGCCCCTTCTACTGCGGCGCCGACCACAAGGCCTACATCGACCTCGGCTTCTACCGCGACCTCAAGGCCCGCTTCGGCGCCCCCGGGGACTTCGCCCAGGCCTACGTGCTCGCCCACGAGATCGGCCACCACATCCAGAACGTCCGCGGGATCTCGGCCGAGAACCGCCGGCGCAAGGAGGCCGAGCCCGGCCGCAAGAACGAGCTGTCGATCCGCCAAGAGCTCCAGGCGGACTGCCTCGCCGGCGTCTGGGGCCACTCCGCCGGCGCCCGCGGGCTCCTCGACGAGGGCGACGTCGAGGAGGGCCTCGCGGCCGCGGCGGCGATCGGCGACGACCGCCTGCAACGCCAGGCGACCGGCGTCGTCACCCCCGAGAGCTGGACCCACGGCGCCTCCGAGCAGCGCGTGCGGTGGTTTCGCCGCGGGCTCGAGAGCGGCGACCCGGAGCGCTGCGACACCTTCTCGGCGGCCGCTGACGCGCTCTAGCGGCCTGTCGACGACGCCTCGCGCGGCCCTGGTCGCGTCGTCAGGAGGCCGCTGTATGGGGTCGCGCCGCTCTGGTGAGGCGGACCCGCGGTGAGCACCCGTCGCGCTCGTCAACTCTGGTCGATCGGACGAGGCGCAGCCGCGTCCGGCTCGCACGCCCTCGCGTTCAGACGCGCGGGTGTCGACGAATCGGCGTGAGAGTGGCGAGCGCTCCTTGTTCGTCGTCCGTCGTCCGTCGTCCGTCGTCCCGCGAATCTCCGAACTCGTAGAGTCCGCGCCCCGACCTCGGCGGCCGCGGACTTGCTAGCATCGGCCGATGCTCCGTCGCCTCCGCCGCCTCCGCGCTGCGCTCGTGCTCCTCCCGCTCCTCGCAGGAGCCTGCGCTGCGGCGGGGGGCGCCGGCTCGGAGAGGGTCGACAGCCCCGAGTTCGCCGCCCGCTGCGAGGCCGAGGTGCTCACGTCGTCGACGCCGACGACCCCCGCGCAGGCGGCCGCGGCCAAGGAGGGCGGGGCGTCCTGGACCAACGACGAGGTCCGCGACGTCTACCTGTGCACGATCGCCGGGATCGACGAGGCCGACGCCGAGCTCGCGGCCGAGGGCGCGTCGCTCGAGGTGCGGGCGCGGGCGGCCTACGACACGCGGCACAACGCGCGGGTGACGAGCAGGGCGATGATGTCGGACCTCGCCGAGGTCGCGGAGCTCGAGGCCCGCGACCTCGAGAAGTACGGCAACAAGGACGGGCCGACCTTCGACCAGCTGGTGGAGAAGGGGCGGGCCGAGGGCAAGGGCGACGAGGCGATCTACGCCGACATCATCCAGTCGGCGCAGTGGACCAGCCGCGCGGTCAACCGACGAAGCCGCCGCTGATCTCCGGCGTCATCAGGGCGCTCCCGTGCCCGCGGGCTGGTAGCATGCCGGCGATGACGACGACCTTCCGTGAGCGCTTCGATGCGGTCTGCGCCGCGCTGCGTGCCCACCCCGAGCTCGAGGTCTACGGCGCCGAGCTGCCGGCGCCGGCCAGCGCGAGGGAGCTCGCGGCCGCGGAGGAGTTCCTCGGCGCGCCGCTGCCGGCGGACATCCGCGAGTTCTACGCCGCCCACAACGGCGCCTACCTCGAGTGGGGCCGGCGCGGGCGCAGCTACGAGCGGACCGGCTTCGGCGGCTACCCGGACTACGGCAGCGCCCCCGGGATGATCAACATCCTGCCGCTCGCCGACGTGATGTCGGGGCACTGGCAGGACGAGTATCACGTCAACGAGGTCTCGGACGAGCACCTCAGGCGGATCTTCGGAGCTGTCCCTGAGAACACGCCGGTGACCGCGGTCTGCGTCGACAACTTCGACAAGTACTACCACGGCGATCTGATCCTCGGGCCCGCGCCGGTGATGATCGTCTCGACAGATCACGGCGCCGACATGGAGGCGTCGGACTGGGTGACGTTCGCGACCTACCTCGACATGACCCTCGCCCTCTACGGCGCCAACCGCTACACGATGGGGATCGGCATCGGCTGGTCGCGCGAGCCGGCGCTGCGCGAGCGCTTCGACGAGCGCCCGAGCCTCGACGCGATCGTCGCCCGGATCGCCGCAGACGAGGCGGACGACTAGCGCGCGGCGCTGACGTGGGCAGGTGCGCCGCTCGTGATCCGAGGTCGCCGCGCGCCTGTCCTGCCAGACATCGCGTACGATGGAGGGACGATGCGCCCCCGTTGTCGCTGGCGTCCGCGCCTCTTCGCCGCGGGGCTCGCCCTGTCGCTCCCTGCGGCGGGGTGCGGGCGCGTGGTGGACACCTCGCGCCCCGCGGGAGCGGACGCGGAGACCGCGGACGTCGAGGTATCGGTCGACGCGCCGGTCGAGGCGCTGCCGGAGCTCCTCCTCTTCACGGGCTTCGAGCGTCGCTTCGTCCCGGGGATCACCGGCGCGACCGCTATCGACAGCGTCGGGGACGCGTACCATTGCGTCCTTCGAGCGGCCGCGCATCCGCTGTGCTGGCGCGGGCCGATGGCCTGCGAGTCGAGCGCGGCGCTCGAGCCCGCCGTCGACGTCGGGGTCGCGCCGCGACAGCTGGCGCGCGGCTGCTTCATCCGCAGCGACGGGCGGGCGGGCTGCCGCGATCGTCAGGGCGCGCCGGCGCGGCACGTCGACGTCGCCGACGCCGTCGTC
>JAGQIT010000988.1 GCA_020431135.1 Myxococcales bacterium
CGCTCGGCGCCGCCGCTGCCTGGGCCCGGGCCTGCTGCGGCTCCTCGAGGCGCTCCCACACGCGCGCCTGGGCGGCCGCGTCGAGCTCATCGAGCGAGTAGAAGTGGAGATCCCATGCGAGCTGGCCGTGGCGAAGCTCGTCGCTCGCGGGCCTGCTGAAGATCGACCGGGCGGGCTACCTGCGCCCGGAGTTCGCCGGCAGGCGGCAGCGCGAGCCCGCGGCCAGCTCCTGCGCGAGCGAGGCGGTGCACGTGAGGGTCTCGCGCCAGCGCCGGTGGATGAGCTTGGCGGCGTCGCAGTTGGCCTGGGGATCCCCGGCCTTGCCCCGCGAGATCAGCATGTTCCAGGTCGCCGACTTCACGAGCGGCGTCCGCCAGGCGTAGACGTCGCCGCCGGCCATCGCCGTGCACACCGCGTCCATGTCGGCCATGAGCTCGCGGGGATCGTCGGAGGCCTCGACGACCTCCGAGCGCGAGCGGCAGCCGGCGAGGGCGGCGACGCAGAGGAGCGCGAGCAGGGGCCGGCGCAGCGGCGACCGCGGGAGATCCGGGCGAGACACGGGCCCTGCAATACCACCGTCGCCCCGCTGCTACCATCCGCCGGTGCTCGACCTCGACTACGTGCGCGCCGCCTTCCCCGCCCTCGACGCGAGCTGGGCCCATCTCGACAACGCCGGCGGCACGGCGCCGGCGGCCGCGGTCTGCGAGCGGATCGCCGCCGCCCTGGGCCGCGGCATGGTCGCCCGCGGCGGACCCCACGCGACCTCCGCCGAGGCCGGGGCCCTCTACGCCGAGGGACACGCCGCGATCGCCGAGTGGCTCGCCGCCGATCCCGACGAGGTGCTCCTCGGCGGCTCGACGACGGCGACCCTCGACCTCCTCGCCCGCAGCCTGCGCCCGCGCTGGCGCGTCGGCGACGAGGTGATCGTCACCGACGCGGACCACGAGGCGAACATCGGCCCGTGGCGGCGCCTCGAGGCGACGGGGATCGTCGTCCGCGAGTGGCGGCTGCGCCCGGAGACCGCGACCCTCGAGCTCGAGGATCTGCGCCCGCTCCTGGGCGAGCGCACGCGCCTCGTCGCCTTCACCCACTGCGCCAACGTCGTCGGCGCCCTCCACGACGTCGCCGCGATCACCCAGGTCATCCACGACGCGGGCGCCCTCGCCTGCGTCGACGGGGTCGCCTACGCGCCGCACCGGCCGATCGACGTCCGCGCCTGGGACGTCGACTTCTACGCGGTGTCGCTCTACAAGGTCTTCGGGCCGCACCTCGGGGCGCTCTTCGGCAAGCGCGACCTCCTCCTCGGCGGCGCGCCGCCGGCCCACCCCTTCATCGCCCCGGGCGACCTGCCCTACCGCTACGAGCCGGGCGGCGCGAGCCCAGAGCTGGTCGCCGGCCTCCCCGGGATCGTCGACTACTTCGACGCCCTCGACCACCACACCTTCGCGATCCGCGGCGACGCCGACGAGGCGCCGCGCGGGCGCCTCTTCGCGGCGATCGCCGAGCACGAGGCCAGCCTCGCCGCGCGCCTCCTGGAGGCGCTGGCGGGGACACGGGCGCGGGTGATCGGGCCGCCGACCGCCGACCCCGAGGCGCGGGTCGCCCTGGTCGCCTTCGCGATCCCGAGGGTCCCGTCGGCGACGATCGCCGCGGCCCTCGCCGAGGCGGGGATCGCCGCGCGCAGCGGCCACTTCTACGCGCCTCGTGCCGTCGCTCGCCTCGGCCTCGATCCGACCTGCGGCGGCCTCGTCCGCCTCAGCCTCGCCCACTACAACACGGTTGAGGAGATCGACCGGGCCGTCGCCGCCCTCGCGCCCTTCATCGATCCGGCCCCGACGTCGACCGCGTCCTGAGCTCGCCGCGGCCTGGGCGACCGACGACTCGGCGCCGCGCTGGCGCCCCTCGTCGATGCGACGCCGACCTCACTCGCGCCCAGTGACCGACAGGTGCGAGCGGAGCCCGTCCGGTGCTTCGACCTCGCCGCGCTCGCTCGCATCATCGCTGCCGGCCTCGAGCGACCTCGAGCGATCTTCGAGCGACCTGCGAGAACCGCCAGGGCCGTGTCACGGAGGCGCGAGCCCCTCGCATCGCGCGCTGCAGGCCAGGCGTCGCGCTCGCGCCTCCGTCGACCAGCCTCGCAGCGCAGCGCAACCACGGGACTCGCCGTCGTGTCGCGTCACGCCGCCGCCCGCCGCGGGGGCGTGGTATGGTCCGCGGCCGATGCTCCTCGCGCTCAAGGGGGTGAGCAAGCGCTTCGGCGAGGCCGACGCGCTCCGCGACGTCACGGCGGCCGTCGACGGCCGAGCGATCGGCCTCCTCGGGCCGAACGGCGCCGGCAAGACGACGCTGATGCGGATCATCCTCGGCCTCACGCGGGCCGACGCCGGGACCGTCGAGGTCCTCGGGATCAACACCCGCGAGCGCCCGGCCGAGGCCCGCGCCAAGCTCGGCTACGCCGCCGAGGGGCCGGCGCGGATCCCCGGCCTGAGCGGGGTCGAGAGCGTCGCCTACGCGGCCGAGCTGTGCGGGCTCGACCGCCGCGGGGCGCTCCTTCGCGCCCATGAGCTCCTCGATCTCG
The DNA here is from genome assembly GCA_020431135.1 of Myxococcales bacterium. Classification (GTDB taxonomy): domain Bacteria; phylum Myxococcota_A; class Polyangia; order Nannocystales; family Nannocystaceae; genus JADJRG01. The sequence continues at coordinate 2,579 of JAGQIT010000988.1, forward strand.
TCGGCCTCGGCGACGCCCGCGATCGCCGGGTCGAGACCTACAGCACCGGCATGCACCAGCGGGTCAAGGTGGCGATGGCCCTCGCCCACGACCCGGCGCTGGTCCTCCTCGACGAGCCGACCTCGGGCCT
>JAGQIT010000989.1 GCA_020431135.1 Myxococcales bacterium
ACTCGGACAGCCTCCTGGCTCGCTCACGCCGCCGCTCGCGCCTGTCGCCGCCTGCGGATCGCGTCGATGATCCAGGTCCAGCCGACGAGCGCGAGGATCAGCGCGTAGGGGTCGTAGGGGGTCCGCAGGCGGACGTCGCCGAAGAAGATCCCGGCGATGATGATCGAGCCGAGGATCTGGAAGCCGATGATCGCCAGCTCGGGGCGCGTGCGGATCCGCCGGACGGCGACGCCCATGCCGAGGAGCGACGGCAGGAGGACGACGATCTGGAAGAGGTAGCGGAAGGCGTCGGAGACCGGCAGGACCCAGCGCGAGCTCGGCTCCTGATCGGGCCACTGGCGGGCGAAGAACCACTGCAGCGAGATGTTGCCGAGGGTGTAGCGGAGCTGGCCGATGAACCCCGTCCGTCGCAGGCAGACCTTGCGCAGGCCGCGGTGGATCTCCGGGTCGCCGATGTAGCCGACGAAGCGGATCGACTCGTGGCCCATCGCCGGGTTGAGGTAGAGGATGTGCCGGCGGTCGAGGTGGCCGAGCGCGCGCAGGCCGGGGACGCTGACGCGCCGGCCGTTGCGGGTGTTGCGGGTCTTGACGCTGTGGTCGAGCGCGGCCTGGCTCTTGAACGCCTGGGTGACGATGTTGTGGCAGCGCCCGGCGGTGAAGTTCATGTTCGCCGACTCGGCGACCCCCGCCCAGTAGCCGGTGTGCTGGTGGAAGCGCCACATCGAGAAGAAGAGGGCGGCGACCAGGGGGAGCCCGATCGCGGCGATCTGGGTCCAGCGCACCCACGGCAGGCGGCGGCGGTTGATCAGCCAGACGGCGAGGACGAAGACGAACCAGATCGCCGTCTGCGGCCGGAGCATGAAGCAGATCGCCGAGATGAGCCCGGCCGGCAGCGCCCGCTTGCCCTCCTGGATCACCCGCACGAGCCAGTAGGTCGACAGGAGCTGGGCGACGAGGAAGGGCGCCTCCGACAGGAAGAAGCCGGTGTTCGCCAGGTTCGGGTACCACAGCAGCGCCGTGACCCCGATCGTCGTCGCCATCCAAGCCTTGGGCAGGACGCGGCAGGCGAGGAGGTAGCTCAGGGGCACCGCGGCCGCGCCGAAGAGCGCGTAGCAGACGGCCGCCGGGGTGTAGGGCGGCTGGTTGCCGAAGAGCTTGAAGATCAGGGCGATGACGTAGTGGGTGCCGAACGACTGCCAGGCGAGGTGGCGCTGGCCCCAGACGAAGCCCTCCTCGACGAGCTTGTTCGCCCGGAGGATGTACTGGCCCATGTCGCTGAAGACGTAGTCGCCGGGGTGGTGGAGCCACAGCGCCCAGGCGAGGCGGCTGACGAGGGCGAGGACCGTGAGGGCGACGAGGAGCTTGAGGTTCGGGCGGAGCCAGCGGGGCTCGTCGTCGGCGGTGGCGGTGGCCGCCGTCGGCTCGGGGGCGTCGGTCGGGGCGCGCTCGTCCGCTTCTGCGGTCGCGGCGGGATCTGGGGCGGCGCTCAAGGTCGCGTGAGGGTAGCGGCAGGCGGCGGCGTGGGGAAGTTCTCGCGGCGTCGCGCTCGCGGACGGGCGCCGGTCGACGCGAGGGGGTCGGCGACGCCCGCGTCGCAGGGCTCGCGCGGCGAGGGAGCGGCGAAGAAGGAGCGAAGAAGGAGGGAACGGCCGCGGTCGCGTGCGGATCTGCGCGATCTCCGGTCCTCGGGCTCCTCGGGCTCCTCAGGCTCCTCGGGGGCACGGGGAGCGGGTCGCGGAGATGGCGCGCCTCTGCCCGGCGGGGGCGGATCGGCGCCAGCCTGCGTGGGCGAGCGCCGCCGCGGTTGCGCCGCGCCTGTCCATATGGGTAGCTGATCACCATGACAATTCGAGGGCCTGTGGGGGTGTTGGGGGGGATCGTCGCCGCGTCGGCGCTCGTCGGCGGCTGCTTCAGCGACGGCAACGCGACGGCCTCCGCGAGCGTCAGCGAGAGCGCGACGGAGACCGCGACCGGGGGGACCGGCGGCGAGACGACCGGCGCGTCGGCGTCGTCGACCAGCGCCGCGACGACGACCGCGACCGGCGACCCGACGACGTCGACGACGCAGCCGACCTCAGACTCGAGCGAGTCGACGACCTTGGGGACCGCGGGCCTGTGTCCGCCGGGCTCTTTGTGCGCGGCCGGGGAGATCGAGTACGGCGAGGCCTGCGATGACTGCGGGCTGACCCAGCGCACCTGCACCGACGCCTGCGAGTGGTCCGAGTGGAGCTGCGCCGGGCCCTTCGCCTGCGACCTCTGGCACCTCGACAACGGCGCCAACGCGTGGGCCGGCTACCGCTACGAGGAGATCGGCGGGCAGACGCCGAGCGGGCCGATCGAGGGCGCGTTCGCGGCGACCCTGGTGAACGAGGTCTGGATCCTCACCGCCGACACGATCTACCTCTTCGACCCCGACGCGATGACGATCACCGCGACCCTCGACCGCGACGCCTTCTTCCCTGAGGCGGCCGGGGCGACGATCCTCCACGCGATCTCGAGCAACCACGGGCACATCGCCAACAACCCGCCGACGCCGGCGGAGGACGTCTACCTCGTCTCCGCGGACACGACCTGGATCTACACGGTCGACGTCGTCACCCTCGACCGCGAGCTCCTCCAGACGGTCCCGACGGAGCCGGCGGGCGGCGAGCAGGCGCCCGCGGCCACGGCGATCGTCGCCTACTGGTCGGACATCGAGAACACCAACGAGTGGGTGAAGGTCGCCGGCATCTGCGACGACCCGATGCTCTCGCTGACGCGCTACGGCGCGGCGATCGTCGACGACGACAGCGTCCGCCTCCAGGACTTCGGCACCTGCTTCGAGTACGTCTACGCCGTCGACCTCGCCGGCTACCCGCCGTTCTCATTGACCGGGGCGCCGGCGTCGGCGGCCGAGATCGCCGGCGTCTCCTACCTCAACGGGCTCTACGCGTTCGGCACCAACGACGGGTGATCAGTCGGCGCGGGTCGGCGTCGCTAGGAGCGCGAGGTCGAGTCCGGGCGCCCGCGCGAGCGCGCCGGCGAGGCAGGCGCGCAGCCAGGCGCGCAGCGCCAGCTCGTCGATCTCGTCGTCGTCGAGGTCGTCGTCGTCCTCGTC
>JAGQIT010000990.1 GCA_020431135.1 Myxococcales bacterium
AAGAGCTCGAGGCCGGCCTCGTCGCGCTCGAAGAAGAGGTAGAGCGGGCGGTCGGCGGCCGCGACCGTGCCGTCGCCGCGGCGGAGCTTGGCGACGACGACGAGCATCCCGTGGTCGACGTCGAGGGCCGCGAGCGCGTCGCGGAGGTCGAGCTCAGCCTCGATCGCGTAGGGGCGATCGCCATCACCGGCGAAGTCCGCCCGCTCGAGCGCCTCGGGGCCGACGATCGCCGCGCCGCGGAGCTCGTCGACGGTCTCCCCCGCGACGACGACGGCGACGTCGATCGCGACCTCGGCGTCGCTCGCCTCGTCGACGTCGACGCGCAGGCGCCCGACCCCGGCGGCGCTGCGCCCCCAGAGCACCTCGACGTCGACGGACGCCGGCGCCTTGGCCTCGCCGCAGACCTCGTGATCGACGATCGCCGCGCGCTCGACGAAGCGCTGGGTCGCCGCGAGCTCCGCCGCGAACGCGCCCGCCCTGTCGCCGTCGCCGTCAGCCGCCGCCGACTCGTCCCCGGCGTCCTCCTCGACGTCGGCCTCGAGCTCGGCCTCCGTGACCTCGTCGGGATCATCGCAGGCGGCCGCGAGGAGCAGCGCCGCGGTCAGGGCGCGGGTGAGGGGGCGGCGGCAGGAACACGGGCGGGTCGTCGCGATCATTCTCGGTCTCCGGGTCTCGCGGACAGGCCTTCGACCGCCGCGCTTCCTCTGCGAAGTGACCCGCGGCCGCGAAGTGATTCAGCTCGCCGCAAGAAACCTGAAGGTCGATCGCCGCTCGCCGATCGCGAGGCCCCCGCGGACCCGCAGCCGCGCCCTCGCACGCCCCTCCGCTCGCGTCACGCCGCCGCGCGAGCGCATGCGCGCGCGACCTGATAGCCTCCGGCGCCATGGCCCACGACGCCGCTAACCACCACCGCATCGACTACATCGAGCTCGCCGCCCCCGACCTCGGCGCGGCGAAGGCCTTCTATACGGAGACCTTCGGCTGGAGCTTCACCGACTGGGGGGACGAGTACACCGCCTTCAACGACGGCAACCTCGACGGCGGCATCCGCCGCGGCGCGGCGGCGGAGGGCGGCCCGCTCGTGATCCTCTTCTCCACCGACCTCGAGCGCAGCGCCGCCGCGGTCGCGGCCAACGGCGGATCGATCGTCGCGCCGATCTTCTCGTTCCCCGGCGGCCGCCGCTTCCACTTCAAGGATCCTTCGGGCAATGTCCTCGCGGTCTGGTCGGATCGCGACCCCGTCGCCGCGACCTGAGCTGTCCCTACGGCGCGAGGACGTCATCATCGACGGCGGTGTCACCGCTCGAGATTGATGCAGACCCCACCGCCTTTCCGCCTCTGATCTGAAATTTCAGAAGCGCGGACTACCTGCAAGACGGGACAGCTTCGCAAAAATCGACCGCTGTCTGCGTCTGTGACGCTCTTTGCGAAGACGCCCCTCAGGAGAGTGGGTATTATCGCGCATATGGTCGACACGGGGCGATACGACGCAATCATTCTCGGTTCTGGGCTCGCCGGCTCCATCCTCGCGGCGATCTTGGCGAAGCAAGGGCACCGCGTGCTCGTCGTCGAGCGCGGCTCTCATCCGCGCTTCGCCATCGGCGAGTCGATGCTCCCGCAGAGCGCGATGTGGATGTGGATCCTCGGCACGCGCTTCGACATCCCGGAGATCGTCAACCTCGCGGACACGGTGAAGATCTCGCGCGCGGTCTCGCGGGCCTGCGGGCAGAAGAAGGTGATCGGCTTCCTCTACCACAACGAGGGCGAGGAGCAGGGCCTCGACCACGCCCACCAGCTCGTCCCGCCGAACTTCCCCTTCTTCTCCGAGAGCCACCTCTACCGCGAGGAGGTCGACCTCTACATGCTCCAGGCGGCGCAGCGCTACGGCGTCACCTACATGGAGCGCACGGAGATGACCGACTTCGAGCTGTCGAACGACGAGGTGTGGATCGAGACCCGCACCGACGGCTCCGACGAGATCGTGCGCTCCTACGGCCGCGTGATGATCGACGCCTCGGGCTTCCGCTCGCCGATCGCCCAGCGCCTCAACATGCGCGAGGAGCCGACGTCGCTGCGCACGCGCTCGCGGACGATCTTCAACCACTTCGTCGACATGCAGGCGTACGACGACACGCCGTCGGGGAAGAAGCTGCCGCGCCACTCCCGGCGCTGGCACGACGGCACGCTCCACCACGTCTTCGACGGCGGGTGGTTCTGGATCATCCCCTTCGGCAACCACATGGGCAGCGACAGCCGCCTCACCTCGATCGGCCTGACGCTCGACATGGACAAGTTCCCGCCGCGCGAGGGCGTCAGCCCCGAGGAGGAGTTCTGGGAGATCGTCGAGCGCTTCCCGAGCGTCCGCGAGCACTTCGAGGGGATGAGGCCGATCCGCAGCTGGATCCGCACGCCGCGGCTCCAGTACTCGTCGACGCACGCCGTCGAGAACCGCCTGGTCCTGCTGCCGCACGCCTACGGCTTCGTCGATCCGCTCTACTCGGCGGGGCTCGTCAGCACCTTGGAGCAGCTCCACGCCCTCGCCGTCCGCCTGCTCCCGGCGCTCGCCGAGAACGACCTCTCGGCCAAGCGCTTCGCCGACATCGACGCGCTCCTCCACCAGCAGCTCCACGCCGCCGATCAGATGATCGCCTGCTCGTACCGGTCGATGGCCGCGTTCCCGCTGTGGAACGCGTGGATCCAGCTCTGGCTCGGCTCGGTGCTCCTCGGCGACACCTGGATCTTCCGCAGCTGCCTCCACTACCTCAGCACCGGCGACGTCGCCGACTGGGACGCGCTCTCCGGGCCGATGCGGCCGGTGTCGACCGCCCCCTTCGCCAAGCAGCTCCAGGAGCTCATCGATCTCGGCGACGCGCTCCTCGGCCGCTTCGAGCGCGGCGAGCTGACCGCGAACGAGGCCGCCGAGGAGCTGCGCGCGGCGATGGCCGCGGCCGAGTGGCTGCCGAAGTCGATCTACCGCTGGGGCGACGCCGACGAGCGCCACCTCGACCTCGTCCCGGAGCGCCTCCAGCAGTACATCGCCTGGGGTCAGGGCCCTGACGCGCCGACGTGGCTGCGCGAGCACCTCTTCGACTTCGACCTCAGCGTCCTCGGACCCGCGCCGATGGAGCCGATGCCGGAGGAGTCGTGCACGTCGATGCGCGTCGAGGATCCGGTGGTGGCGTCGCCGAAGCGAACGAGCCGCCCCAACCGCCGCGGACCGCTCGTCCCCGAGGGCGTCGACGGCCCGCGCGACCCCGGCAGCCGGCCGCACCCCGGCTAGGCCATCACGCAGTGACACACGACGGCGAGCCCCCAGAAGCGGGGCTCGCCGTCGCCTCGTTCGTGCTATCGATCGCCAGTGGTCGGGATCTCCCCCAGCGAGGCTAAGCGCTTCTACGACGGCTTCGGCGCCCGTCAGGACGCGCAGGGCTGGTACGAGCACCCGGCGATCCGTGACCTCCTCGACCACGCGGCGCTCGCCGACGCCCGGTCGCTCCTCGAGGTGGGCTGCGGCACCGGCCGGGTCGCCGCGGAGATCCTGACGCGCGACGAGACCGCGAACGACCTCCGCTACCTCGGCCTCGACATCAGCGAGACGATGATCGGCCTGGCGCGCGAGCGCCTCGTCCGCTTCGGCCCGCGCGCCCAGGTCTTCCGCGTCGACGTCGCCGCGACCGACGGCCTCCCGGTCGCCGACGGCGGCGTCGATCGGGTGCTGGCGACGTATGTCCTCGAGCTCATGCGCCCGGACGACCGCGACCGCCTCGTCGACGCCGCAGCGAAGGCGCTCGCGCCCGGCGGGCTCCTCTGCGTCGTCAACCTCACCGAGGGGGAGCGCGGCGTGGCCCGCCTGGTCTCGGGGGCCTGGCGGCGCCTCGTCGACCTCAGCCCCGCGCGCCTCGGCGGCTGCCGGCCGCTGCGCCTCGCGGAAGCCCTCCCGCGCGATCGCTGGGAGGTCGTCTACCGCCGCGTCGTCGCGGCCTTCGCGGTGTCCTCAGAGGTCCTCGTCGCCCGCCCGCGCTGAGGCCAGCGGCGCTCTCGTGCGGGGTCTTCGGCGCAGGCCTCCAGCGCTGCGCGAGTCGAGCCGGGCAAAGGAGGTGCGCGTCGAGGACCCGGACGGCCCTCAGCCGAGGACGATCACGGCCGCTTCCCCGTCGTCCGCCCCGTCCGAATAGAGCCGCTCGACCGCGGCCGCCCGCCGCTCGAGCACCGCCCGCTGGTTGATGTAGCCCTTGTCGGTGATCTCGCCGGCGTCGATCTGCGGCGGCTCGATCATGATCACCGCGCGATCGATCCGCCGGCTCGACTGCGGCGAGCGGGCGTTGTGAGCGGCGAGCCCGGCGCGGACGTGCTCGCGGAGCGCCGGCGATGCGGCGAGCGCCGCCGCGTCCGCGTCCTTCATGCCAGCGACGTCGCAGGCGGCGGCGGGGCTGAGGAAGAGCAGCGCCCCCAGGCGCTCGCGGCCCTCCCCCGTGATCACCGCGTCCTGGATCACCGGCGACCCCGCCGCGATCACGTCGACGCGCAGCGAGCCGACGTGGACCCATGTCCCAGAGGTCAGCTTAAAATCCTCGGTGATCCGCCCGGCGAACACGACCCCCTTCGACGGGTCGCCGGGGTCGGCGAAGGCGAGCGCGTCGCCGGTCCTGTAGAAGCCCTCGTCGTCGAAGGCCGCGGCGGTCAGCGCGGGCTCGTCCAAGTAGCCGGGGGTGATCCACGGCGCGCGCACGCGGGCCTCGAGCTTGTCCGCCACCGGCACGAGCTTGAGCTCGGCCCCCGGCGCCGGCAGGCCGATCACCCCGGCCTCGGGGATCGGGAAGTGGACCGAGGTCACCAGCGGCGCGGTCTCGGTCGAGCCCCAGGCCGAGGCCATGAAGATCGGCCGCTGGACGGTCGCCTCGCGGACCCGCTCGAGGCGCTCCCAGAGCGACTGCGGCAGCGCGGCCGCGGCGTAGAAGATCACCTGGAGGCGGGCGAAGAAGCGCTCGCGCAGCGCCGCGTCGGCCTCGAGGGCAGGGAGGAGGACGTCGAAGCCGCGCGGGACGTTGAAGTAGAGGGTCGGCGAGCGCTCGCTGAGGTTACGGACGCTGCGCTCGATGAGGCCCGGCGCCGGCTTGCCGTCGTCGATCCACAGGGTGCCGCCGTGGAAGACGACCATGTTGAAGTTGTGGTTGCCGCCGAAGGTGTGGTTCCA
>JAGQIT010000991.1 GCA_020431135.1 Myxococcales bacterium
TCTCGTGCCAGAGCCCGAACCTCCAGCAGGTCCCGGCCGAGCACACCGCCCCGGGCGCCCGCGCCTGCTTCGCGGCGCCGCCGTGGCGGGCGCTCGTGATCGCCGACTTCGCCCAGATCGAGCTCCGCGTCGCCGCCCACATCGCCGGCTGCAAGACCCTTCGCCAGGTCTTCATCGACGGCCGCGACGTCCACCGGGCGACCGCCGCCGGCCTCGCCCGCAAGCCCGAGGCCGAGGTCACGGATCACGAGCGCAAGCTCGCCAAGGCGATCAACTTCGGCTTCCTCTTCGGCATGGGCGCCCGCCGCTTCCGCGAGTACGCCCAGGCGAGCTACGGCCTCGACCTCGACCTCGCCGGCGCCGAGCGGGCGCGCGACGGCTTCTTCCGCACCTTCCCGGGGATCGCCGCCTGGCACCGCAGGGTCGGCCAGCTCTCGGCCAAGGCGCGGAGCGAGGACGTCGTGGTCCACACGATCCTCGGCCGGCGAAAGCGCTTCCCGGCCGGCAAATTCTCGTTCAACAGCGCCCTCAACATCCCCGTCCAGGGGACCGCCGCCGAGGGCTTTAAGCTGGCGATGATCGAGCTCCACCGCGAGCTTCAAGCGCTCGGCGGCGCCGGGATCCTCGTCGTCCACGACGAGTACATCGCCGAGGTCCCGGAGGAGAGCGCCGACGCGGCCCGGGTCCTGGTCCAGCGGACCATGGAGGCGGCGATGGCCAAGGTCGTGCCCTCGGTGCCGATCGTCGCCGAGGCCCACGTCGCCCGGAGCTGGGCGGAGAAGTAGACATGTCTATATGGACATGTCTACTTAAACATAGCGAAAGAGCGCCTCTAGGGGTCCGACCGTCGATATGTGACGGGGCCAAAGAGCGCTCTCGGCGCGGCGCGCGACGACGAGGGTCGTCCGCGCGCCGGTCGCTACTTTTGCGCCGCAGCAATTCGCCCAGGATCTGCTAGCGTCCGCCGCATGACCGACAAGAGCGATTCGATCCGTGATCTCTTTGGTAAGGGCCTCGCCGACCTGCGGACCATGCGCGACGAGCTGAAGGTGAAGCTCCACCTCGCGGGGATGGACGCGAAGGAGGCGTGGAAGGAGCTCGAGCCGCGCCTCGAGGCCGCCGAGAAGCAGGCGAGCGAGATCACCGAGGCGACCGCGAACGCGACCGTCGAGGCCGCGCAGAAGATGATCAGCGACCTCTCGTCCTCATTCGAGGATCTGCGCAAGAAGCTCGTCGGCGGCGACAAGGGCGAGAACGCGAGCTCCTAGCGGGCGCCGCCCCCCAGCTCCGCGCGCGCGCACGCGAGAGGGGCGCGCCCCCCGAAATCGGCGCAGACGGCGTTCTTCGTCGCTCTGCGCCGGGGGCTGAGGCCAGCGGCCTGGCTCACTCGAGGAGAACGAGCGCGCGCGAAACCCGGAGTCGCCCGCAGGGTTCAAACTCGGACCTGTCATGGCCGATCTCCGCTGCACTCGTCGCCTCCTCCTCAAGGGCGGCGCCGGCACTGCCCTCTGGGCCGGCGCCGGCGCGGGCCTAAGCGCCTTGCTCCCCGGCTGCACAAGGCCTACACCCCAAGGCCAGGCGACGACGTCGCCGCAGCCGACAATGATCCCAGAGACCGACAAGACCCTCGCTTGGTTCTCGGTCGACGAGACGACGATCCGCAAGGTGATGGCCGAGCTCACGGCCCGCGGAGCCGACGCCGCCGACCTCTACTTCCAGCACTCGCGCTCGAACTCCATCACGATGGAGGACGGCCTGATCTCGCGGGCGGCGTCGTCCGTCGATCAGGGCGTCGGCCTCCGCGTCGTCGTCGGCGACCAGACCGGCTACGCGTTCACGGAGGACCTCTCGCTCGACGCGATGCTGGCCGCGGCGCGGACCGCCGCGAGCATCGCCCACGGCGGCAAGGCGGTCGCCCCGGTCGGCCTGACGCCGCGCGAGCACGCCGACTACTACCCGATGAGGCGGCCGTGGATCGACGTCGGCATCGCCGAGAAGCTGCCGATCATCCAGCGCCTCGACGCCACCGCCCGCCGCCTCGAGGAGGCGATCGAGAAGGTCACGGTGAGCTGGGCCGACGTCGACGAGACGATCCTCATCGTCGACATGCACGGCAACGTCGTCACCGACGGCCGACCGATGACCCGCCTGTGGTGCATGGTCACCGCCAAGAAGGGCGACAAGGTCCAGTCGAACTCGGCCAACGTCGCCGCCCGCCAGGGCATCGAGTGGTACACCGACGAGCGCCTCGAGATGGTCGCCAAGGAGGCGATCGACCGGACGATGATCCTCTTCGACGCCCGCCGCCCACCGGCCGGCGAGATGCCGGTGGTCCTCGCCGCCGGCGCCAGCGGCATCCTCCTCCACGAGGCGATCGGCCACGGCATGGAGGCCGACTNNGCAAGGGCACGAGCATCTACGCCGAGATGCTCGGCAAGCAGGTCGCCCCCGAGTTCGTCACGATCGTCGACAACGGCACCCAGGAGCACGAGCGCGGCGCCCTCAACGTCGACGACGAGGGCTGCCCGTGCGAGCGCACCGTCCTCGTCGACCGCGGCAAGCTCGCGTCGTACCTCCACGACAGCATCTCGGCCAAGCACTACGGCGTCGCGCCGACCGGCTCGGGCCGCCGCGAGTCCTTCCGCCACATCCCGATGCCGCGGATGCGCTCGACCTACATGGAGAACGGGCCGCACACCCGCGACGAGATCATCAAGTCGGTGAGCAAGGGCATCATCGCCGAGACCTTCACCAACGGACAGGTCCAGATCGGCGCCGGCGACTTCACCTTCTACATCAAGAACGGCTGGCTGATCGAGGACGGCAAGATCACCGCGCCGATCAAGGACATCAACATCATCGGCAACGGCCCTGAGGCCCTGCGCAACGTGACCATGGTCGCCGACGACTCGAAGCTCGACTTCGGCGGCTGGACCTGCGGCAAGGACGGCCAGAGCGTCCCGGTCTCGCAGGGGATCCCGACCACGCTGGTCTCCAAGCTGGTCGTCGGAGGTGAGAATGTCTGATCTCCTGAAGTCCGCGCACGCGGCCGTCGAGATCGCCAAGAAGGCCGGGGCCGACGACGCCTGGGCCGCGATCTCGCGCAACCGCTCGGTCTCCCACAGCTACCGCGACGGCGCCCTCGAGAAGGTCGAGGAGAGCACGTCGCGCGGCCTCGGCATCTCGATCTACGTCGACGGCCGCTACTCGAGCCACTCGACGACCGACCTCCGCGACGACCGCCTGGCGTCGTTCATCGAGGAGGCGGTCGCCCTCACCCGCGCGCTCCAGCCCGACCCCTTCCGCAAGATCCCGGAGCCGGAGCTCTTCGCGGGGCGCCCCGACGTCGACCTCGACCGCCTCGACCCGGCGCTCGCCGAGGTCAGTACCGACACTCGCCTCGAGTGGTGCAAGGCGCTCGACGCCCGGGCCCACGCCGACGAGCGCGTGATCTCGGCGACCTGCGGGGTGTTCTCCGGCGAGTCGGCCGGCGCCTCGGTGTCGTCCAACGGCTTCTCGGGCGACTGGGAGGGCGGCTACATCGGCTACTCGGCGACCTCGACCGTCCGCGAGGACGCCGACAAGCGCCCCGAGGGCTCGCACTTCGTCTACGGCCGCTACGTGAACGGCCTCCCCGACCCGGAGTCGGTCGCCGCCGAGGCCCTCAAGCAGGCGCTCGACCGCATCGGCTCGGCGAAGGGCCCGACCGGCAAGGCGACGATGGTCGTCGACAACCGCGCCGCGGTCTCCCTGATCGCGCGCCTTATGGGCCCGGCCGGGGCCGCGTCGATCCAGCAGGGGCGCTCGTTCTGGGCCGGCAAGAGGGGCCAGAAGGTCTTCGGCGACAAGCTGACCGTGACCGACGACCCGTTGATCCCGCGCGGCCTCGCCTCGCGCCACTTCGACGGCGAGGGGATCTCGGCGAAGGCGATGCCGATGATCGAGAGGGGCGTGATCCGCAACTACTACGTGGACACCTACTACGGCCGCAAGCTCGAGATGACGCCGACCACCGGCTCGCCCTCGAACCGCGTCGTCGCCCTCGGCGACAAGTCGCTGGAGCAGCTCCTCAAGGCGGTGGGCAAGGGGATCTACGTGACCTCGTGGCTCGGCGGCAACAGCGACGCGACGACCGGCGACTTCTCCTTCGGCCTGCGCGGGCACCTGATCGAGAACGGCAAGATCGGCGCGCCGGTGTCGGAGATGAACGTCACCGGCAACCTCACCGAGCTCTTCGGCCGCCTGGCGATGCTGGGGAACGACCCCTACCCCTACTCGAGCATCCGCGCGCCGTCGCTGGTCTTCGACAAGGTGAACTTCAGCGGCGCCTAGCGCTGGCGACGAAGACGAGGACGAGGAGGCGCGGCTGCGGTCGCGCCTCTTCGTTTGTGCTCGCGCCCCGAGCCGCGCTCGCCCGATGATGGACTCGCGCTGCCGTCACCCCGCCTCGCGTCGACGACACTCTGACGGCGCACGCGGGAGCGGCGAGGCGCCGCTAGAGCCCGCCCCAGAGCCGGCGGAGGTCGTCGTCGTCACCGTAGACCTCGGCGACCTCGGGCGCGCTCTCGAAGAGGACGAAGACGCGCTCGGGGTGGATGGCATCGCCGCTGCGCCGGATGTGGTCGGCGAGGCGCCGCTCGAGGGCGCCGCGATCGGCCCTCGCCTCGAGCTCGAGGAGATCCGCGTCGATCATCCGCGCGACGAGCTGCGCCGCCCGCTGACCGCACACGTCAGGATCGGCGGAGCCGTCGACTCGGAAGCCGCAGTCGCGGCACTCGCTCTCCCAGTCGTAGAACGAGCGGCCGCACCGCGGACAGGTCCCCTCGGGGTCGTAGACGAGCACGTCGCTGTCGACGCGCCAACCCGTGAGGCGGACGAGCACCGGCACCAAGGCCTCGAGTCCGCGTTCGAGGGGGAGATCGGCGGCGTCGTCGTCGATCCAGCCGCCGTGCTCCTCGTCGGGGCGCCGCCGCGGCTCCTCGCGGCCGAAGATCTCGAGGCGCTCCGCCCCGAGGCTGAGGATCAGGTTGCGGCCGTCGGCGACGTCGAGGGCGACGCGCAGCGGCGCCGCGCCAGGCAGCGGCGCCGCGCCGACCTCCTGCGCGAGCGCCTTCGCTACGTCCGCGGCCGGCGGACACGAGCGACGCGTGTGGGTATCGGACGCTTCGTAGCGCCAGGGGGTCATCGTCGCTAGGAGTCGCATGGGGTCCGGTCGGCGCGCGATGATGACACCGACGACAGCGGCCGTCACCCACTCATGTGGACCGCGAGGCCCCTTCGTCGAGAACCTCTCCGTTGCGGTGCTAGGCGGCCGCAGCTATCTCTAAGAGAGAGCCGCGCGATGCTCGCCCTCCTCCTCGCCCTCCTCCTCGCAGGCGCCGCGGAGCCGGCCCAGGCCGCGCCCGCGGAGCCAGACGCGACCCCAGACGCCGCGCCCGACGAGACCGTCGGGCTCAGCGTCGCCTACTACGGCGAGACCTTCACCCACCCGGGCCTGGTCGCCGCGGCCGTGTTCATGCCGGTGCACGACGCCCGCCTCCGCCACGCCCTCGTCGTCGCTCCGGAGCTCGGCTGGTACATCCACCCGCACAACCACCAGGCGGTCTTCGCCGGCGCCCAGCTCGGCTACCGCTTCCGCGCCGACCGGCGGGCGCCCGGCTTCGTCTTCCAGCTCCAGGCCGGCGTCGCCTATCAGCACACCTTCGTGGCCGGGCCGGTCTACACCCTCGCGGAGGACGGCGCGGTCGTCGAGCAGCGCGACCGCGGCCGGGCGACGGTGAAGCCCTCGGGCGCCTTCGGCTTCGGCTACGACCTCTCGGCCCGCGGCTCGATCCCCCTCGAGCCCTTCATCCGCGTCGAGGCCCACGGCCGCTACCCCTTCAACGGCTACGCGCTCTTCGGCTTCGCGGCCCAGGTCGGCGCGATCTACCGCTTCACGCTGCCGGGGAGGCGCCGATGAGCCCGCGCCGCCGCCTCGCCGGGCTCTGCCTGCCGCTCGCGCTCGTCGCGACGAGCTGCGGCCTCGGCTACGACGAGGGCGAGTACCTCTGGATCCGCCGCGAGGGCGCCGACATGCCGGTGATGGTCCGCGGCAACCTCGACTCCGGCGTCTTCGTCATCTTCAACCACGGCGGGCCGGGCAGCTCGGCGATCTTCCAGGCCTCGGAGCGCTTCTTCGCCGAGCTCGAGCGCGACTACGCGGTCGTGCTCTGGGATCAGCGCGCCTCGGGGCTCGCCCAGGGCGACGCGCGGGCCGAGAGCTTCACCCTCGACAATTTCGTCGCCGACGCCGACCTCCTCGTCGACGTTCTCGAGGCGCGCTACGCCCCGGAGTCGATCTTCATGGTAGGTCACAGCTGGGGCGGCACCCTGGCGGCGGCCTACGTCAGCGACCCCGAACGCCAGGCGAGGCTGCGCGGTTGGATCGAGATCGACGGCGGCCACGACATGCCGCAGATGCACGCGCTGTCGATGGCCTGGGTCGACGCCCACGCCGAGGCCGAGCTCGCGGCGGGCCGCGACGCCGAGCTGTGGACGGAGGCCCAGGCGTGGATCGCCGACGCCCCCGCCCCGACGACCTGGGGGCTCGAGGAGTACCAGGCCTTCCGCAAGTACCTCGTCGCGGCCGAGCCCTACTGGTACGACGACGAGGGGGTCGACGCGCCGGTCGGCGCCCTGATCTTCGCGTCGCCTGTGAGCTTCGCGCTCCTGAGCAACCAGGGCGCGCTGCTTCCCAACTTCAACATCCTCGCCTTCGACTTCAGCACCCCGGAGATCATGGGGCAGATCGAGCTGCCGACGCTGCTGCTGTGGGGGGCCGACGACGGCGTGTCGCCGCCGGCGCTCGGCCAGGACGCCTTCGACGCGGTCGCTACGGATCCCGCGGACAAGCGGCTGATCGTCTACCCGCGCTCGGCCCACAGCCCGCACTTCGAGGAGACCGACGCGGTCGTCGGCGATGTCCGCGAGTTCATCGAGGCCTATCGCTAGGACCCCCCTCCGGCGCACAGGAGCCGCTCGCTCGCCGCGACCGAGCCCAGGTCGCCGTGGACGAGCCCAGGCCGCCGCCCCGCGTGCTGCGGAGCGGCGGCCCGTCGTCGTCGCGGCGGGGCTCAGGCCGCGTCCGTAGCCGCGGCCGCGGCGAG
>JAGQIT010000074.1:0-6246 GCA_020431135.1 Myxococcales bacterium
TTCCGCAACCACCGCAAGATCCTGACGGTCGACGGCGAGGTCGGCTTCCTCGGCGGCCTCAACATCGGCGACGAGTACGTCGGCGCCGATCCCAGCGGCCGCCAGTGGCACGATCTCCTGGTCTGCCTGACGGGCGACGCGGTCTTCGGCCTCGACGCGATCTTCTACGAGGACTGGTTCGCGGCCGTCCCCAACGCCGCCGGCCTCTCCCTCGACGACCCCGAGCACGCCCGCCGCCTCGGCCTCGACGACCTCTACGCGCGCGAGCGCGGCGACTCGACGGGCCCGCTCCTCCAGGTGATCCCGAGCGGACCTGACCTTCCGACCAGCTACACGATCGCCGCGCAGTTCACCGCGGCGATCTCCGTCGCCCAGCGCCGCTGCTGGATCGCCACCCCCTACTTCGTCCCCGACGAGCCGCTGATGCTCGCGCTGACCACCGCCGCCTTCCGCGGCGTCGACGTCCGCCTCCTCCTGCCGTCGCCGCGCAACAGCGACAGCCACCTCGTCGGCCTCGCCGGCCGCGCCTACTACGACGAGCTGCTCAGCGCCGGCTGCCGGATCTTCGAGTACCAGCACGGGATGATCCACGCGAAGTGCCTGATCATCGATGACCAGGTCGCGGCGATCGGCTCGGCGAACATGGACATCCGCTCCTTCTACCTGAACTACGAGGTGACGGCGATGTTCTACAACGCGGCGGTCACCGAGCAGCTCGCGGCGATCTTCGGCGAGCACCTCGAGCGGACCCTCGAGATCCACGCGGCCAGCCGCGCCGACCTGCGCCTGAGCGAGCGCCTCGGCGAGAGCTTCGCCAAGGTGCTGTCGCCGCTCCTGTGAGCGCGCCGCTAGTCGGCCGCCGGCGGGCGGGCGTCCGTCGGGCGTACGAGGGCGACGGCGACGGTCGCGGTCAGGGTCATCAGGGCGCCGGCCGGGACCATCAGGATCGGCGGCCCGGGATCCGTGGGCCCGTGCGTGAGGCCGCCCGCGACGAAGCCGACGCCGACGAAGAGGGCGCCGAGCCACGCCGCAAGGCGGATCTTGCCGGCCCAGGTGGCCGGCGTCTCGAGGCGCTCGATCCCCCAGGCGAGGGCGACGTTGACGAGGCCGAGGAGGGCGCCGTGGGAGTGGCCGAGGCGGAGGAACTCGCGGCGCAGCGGATCGTCGATCCAGCCCTCCGCGCGCAGGCCGTACATCGCCTCGAGCCACAGCCCCATCGCCAGGAAGAGGGCGACGGCGGCGATCGACAGCCGGAGGTGGCGCTCTGCGGTCACCGCGACAACCTAGCAGCCCAGGGCGCGGATGGGCACGCCGAGCGACTCGCCGAACAACTCACCGACTACTCGCCGATCCACAGGAGCTGGCGCTCCTGGCTGTCGAGGAGCCGCTGGCGGCGCTCCGGGCGGTCGGCGAACGGATCGGGGCCGAGCGTCGCGCGCAGCGCATCCACCACCTCGAGGCGACCGTCGGCGGCGCCGAGGAAGTCGTAGCGGGCGATCGTCGCGGCGACCTCGGCCTCACCGCTCGCCTCGGCGACGGCCGCGACGGCCCGCCCCGCGGCGAAGCGGACCGCCGGGTACTCGTCCTCGAGGGCGCCGACGAGCCAGGCCATGCGCTCGCGCGGCGGCGCCGTGGCGGAGGCGCGCGAGAGGGCGTCGGCGGCGAGAACCCGCTGGAGGGGATCGCCGCCGTAGAGATCGAGGAGCGCCCGCGAAGCCCAACTCTCAGCCTCATCCTCAGCGTCGGCCGCCGGCGGGCTCCCGCGCAGGTCGAGCCGCGCCATCGCCTCCGCCGCCCAGCGCCGGCTGCGATCGACGTGGCATTGGGTGCAGGCGTCGGGCTGATCGTCGCGGCCGACCCAGGCGCCCGGATCCGGCGAGGCGATCCGATGGCTGATCATCCCCTGGACGAGGCCGTAGGTGATCCGCGGCATGTGGCAGTCGGTGCAGCCGACGCCCTGCGGGTGGCCGCCGTGCGTCGCGGGGATCGCCGACATGTCGTGGCAGCCGCGACAGGCCGCGTCTCCCCGGCGATCGGCGCGGACCTGCATCGACGGCTCGCTGGCGTGCATCGAGTGGCAGTCGCCGCAGCCGAGGCCGCCGCCCTCGCCTTCCTGATGGCAGGGCGAGAGGAGCAGCGCCTGGTACTCGTAGGCGCTGAGCCGCGGCGTGCCGTCGGGCCAGAAGCGCTCGGCGAAGGGCGCCCCGTCCACGCCGCCGATCGCCGAGTCGGCGAAGATCGGCCGCGACACGTCGGCGAGCGGCTCGCCCGGGAGGAAGCCGTCGCCCTCGCGGAGCACTTGAGCCAGATCGCGGGCGATCCGATTGCCGTGGCAGCGCCCGCAGATCTCGCTCGATCGTCCGGGCGGCAGCGCGTGCGGATCGGCGATCGACCCGTCCGCGGCGGCGACCTCCGCCCGCGCGAGGATCCGCCGCATCGGGTTGGCGTGGCGCTCGACGTGCGCCCCCGCCGGGCCGTGGCAGGCCTCGCAGGCGATCCCGAGCTCGCCGACCTCGGTGGCGAACGACCCGTCCGCGCGCGCCCCCGGCCGCGGCTCGGTGTTGTGGCAGAAGACGCAGTTGTCGTTCCAGCGCGAGAGGTGGCGGAGGTAGTCGTCGGCCGCGCCGATCGTCCCCTCGGGCTCGAGGAAGGCGCCGTTGAGGTGGATCCACCGGCCCTCGCCGACGTGCCAGGCCACCGGCAGGCGCCAGACCTCGCCCTCCCCTTGGCGATCGATGCGCGCGAGGTACTGCTGGTAGCGGTGCGAGCCGACGGTCATCACGACGTCGACGTCGAGGAGCGGCGTCGCGCCCTCTCCCTCTCCCTCCCCCTCTCCCGCCTCGGTCGCCGCGATCCGCAGGTGCGGTCGACCGTCGGCGCCGCGATCCATCGTCGCCCGGAAGCCGAGGTAGTCGAGCGACTCGCCGGCGAAGGGCGCGAGCACGGCGTCGCCGACCGCCTCCTGCGTCATCGTCCGGTGGTAGGTGCGGCGCCAGCTCGCGTGCTCGTCGGGGTGGCAGCGGGCGCAGGTCTCCGAGCGGACGACCGCCGCGCCGCGGCGCTCGACGGGGCCCCAGGCGTCGTCGTCGGCGAGGGTCAGGCCGACGCCGACGAGCGCCGACGCGGCGAAGACGAGCGCCGGTCCGAAGAGCCAGATCGCGGCGAGGCGCGGGCGCGACATCGACTCACCCCGGGAGCAGGCGGATCTCGACCGGGCGGTTGTAGAGCGAGAGCCGCGCCGGCTTGTCGCCGCGGGGGAAGGGCACCGGGAGCCCCGGCGTCAGCCGGCGATCGTCGAGGAGCGAGCCGTTTTGGCTCTGGAGATCGGCGACCCACAGGCGCCCGCGGTGGACGTAGGCGCAGGCGTGGTAGCGGCTCAGGCGCGACGACGCCAGGACCACCTGGCAGCTCTCGTGGCGGCCGAAGACCAGCGGCCCGTGGCGCAGATCGAAGCGCTGCATCGGCCGCCCCTCGATGCTGATCTCGGCGATCGGCCGCGGCAGCGGATCGAAGAGCGGATCGAGCTCCCCCTGCGTGTAGAGGCCGTCGGCGAGCGCGGCCTTCTTGAACTCGGCGGCCATCTCCGCCCCCGAGTGGTAGCGCAGCCGCGGATCCTTGTGCATCGCCCGCGCCATGAAGAGGTCGAGCGACGGCGTCGGGTAGACCTTCGCCTGCGGATCGTTGTGGAGCATCCCCGTGCACAGGCGCTTCGGGATCTCGAGCGGCGGCACCGGGGCCTCGAGGTGGAGGCGCAGGAGCTCCGGGATCGTCCGCCCCTCGAAGGGCCGGTGCCCGGCGAGGAGCTCGAAGATCATCACCGCGAGGGCGTAGCGATCGGTCGCCGGGCCGACGTGCTTCGAGTCGCGGAACTGCTCCGGGCTCATGTAATAGGGCGTGCCGAAGACCGAGCCGGTCGCCGTCGCCGTCTCCTGGCTCAGCCACTTGGCGATCCCGAGGTCGATGATCACCGGCTCCCAGCCGTCGAGGCCGGCGCGCAGGAGGACGTTGTCCGGCTTGAGATCGCGGTGGACGATGCCGACGCCGTGGAGGTCGTCGAGGCTGTCGGCGACCCCCTCGAGGAAGCGGTGGACCGACCACGCGTCGCTCGGTCCGATCACGGCCGACGGCGGCAGGCCGTCGACGAACTCCATCGCCATCCAGGTGCGCCCGAGGTCATCGACCCCCCACTCCTCGACCTTGATCACGCCGGTCAGCGAGACCCCCGCCATCAGCTCGGCCTCGCGGCGGAAGCGGATCGCCGGCTGCGATCCGTCCTGGAGCTCCGCGCGGAGCCACTTGACGACCACGAGGCGCCTGCGGCCGACATCTACGCAGAGCTGGACGTCCCCGACCGCGCCTTCCCCGAGCGGCCGGATCTTGCGGTAGGGGCTGGACGGCACCCCTCGAGTGTACAACGGGAGCGCCTGCTCGAGCCCCGTCGGGGGCCCGCCCCCCCGAGCTGCTCGGGCGCCGTCGCCTCGAGTGGGCAGCGACGCGACCCGCGACGCAACCCCTGGGCCTGGCGACGTCCCCAGCGCGGGGCCCACGCGCGCGAGCCCTGCCGCCGGGCCCTTAGGGCAGCTCGATCTGGACGCCCGTGTAGAGCTCGGCCAAAACCGCGACCTTCTGCTTGCCGTAGGTCAGGAGGACGAGGCCGCCGTCCTCGATCTTGATCGGCGGCGGCCCGGAGTTGCTGACGAAAACGCTCTCGGTGTAGCCCGGGCCCTCGACGCTGACCTCGACGGTGTCCGACTTGTTGCGAAGGGTGAGCAGCGCCGTCGGATCGGGGTTGAAGCTGACGCCGAAGGGGTAGGACTCGCGGATCCGCCGCTCGAGCTCGTCCAT
Organism: Myxococcales bacterium; assembly: GCA_020431135.1. GTDB lineage: Bacteria > Myxococcota_A > Polyangia > Nannocystales > Nannocystaceae > JADJRG01. Next base: position 4,846 of record JAGQIT010000074.1, read on the forward strand.
CTTCGCCTCCGCACCCGGGCCGCGCCACTGGTGGCTGACGCCGAGGTTCTTCGACTGCTCGCGCGCCCAGGCGATCTCGCTCAGGGCCTCGCCGTAGCGGAAGATCCCGGCGCTGTAGTTGGCGATGGCGTGGCGCCGGAGGGTCTTGACGTCCTTGCGGCTGAGCCCCTCGACCGGGGTCACGGCGAGGATCGCCGCGGCCGCGACGTGGACCTCCGGGGTGTCCGGCGAGGCCGCCTGCGCCCGCGCGAGCGCCTCCTTGGCCTCGGTCACGGCGCCGCTGTCGAGGCTCTCGAAGACGAGCATGCTCTCGAGGATCGCCTGGACCTCCTTGTAGCCGCGGGTCGACGGCGGCATCGCCTCGACGATCTTGCGCGCGCGATCGAGGTCGCCGCGGCCGGCGATCGCCAGGGCGCGCAGGAGCTTGTTGCTCTCGTCGTCGGGGGTCAGCTCGCCGGCGCGGGCGAAGGCCTTGTCGGCCGCGTCCGCGTCGCCGGCCCGGAGATGACCGACGCCGACCTGCGTGTAGAGCTGATCGAGGAAGCGGATCATCTCCTTGCGCAGCGAGTCGGGGAGGGTCTGGGCGTGCTCGTCGCCGAGGAGCGGCTCGATGCGGGCGATCGCCCCGTCGAGGTCCTGCTTGCGCCACATCTCCTTCGACACCCGGAGCTGGAGCGAGTACCAGGGCTCGCCGCCGGAGCCCGGGGGGAACATCGCCAGGTAGCGATCGGCGATCTCGACGTCGCCCTCGGCGACGGCCTTCATCACCGCCTCCTCGCGGACCTTGACGAACTCCGCCTGGGCCTCGCGATCCTCCTGACGGATCGTCGGCACCGCCTCCTCGATCGCCTGCGCCGCCTCCTTCTCGCGATCCATCGCCGTCAGGATCCGGGCGATGGAGAAGGCCGTCGACGGATCGGCGAGGAGCTGGAAGGCGCGGCGGTAGTCGGCGAGCGCCGCCTCGTACTTCTCCTCCTGCGAGTACTGGTAGGCGCGCTTCTTCAGGAGGACGGCGAGGTAGCGCTCGCAGAGGTCGCACTTGCCGAAGCCCGCCTCGCCGCCGAGGATCTGGATCGCCTCGTCCACGCGCCCGATCGACGCGAGCACGCGCGCGAGGCCGTCCTGGGCCTCCTCGTCGCGCGGGTTGAGCTTGAGCGCGTCGCGGTAGATCTTCTCGGCCTTAGTCGGATCCGACTTGGCGGTCGCGTGGGCGATCTCCACCTTCATCGTCACCAGCTCCTCGAGGGCGAGGCCGCGATCCAGCTCGTCCTTGTCCTTCTCCATCGACACTCGATAGAGTTCCTCGGCCTTGGCGTAGTCGCGGTTGTCCTTCGCCTCGCGCGCCTTGTCGATGTAGGTCGCGCAGCCGGCCGTCGCCGCGAGGAGACCGACCAGCGCGAG
>JAGQIT010000074.1:6251-6742 GCA_020431135.1 Myxococcales bacterium
GCGCCGCGGCTGCGAGGCGGCGAGCGAGGTGCGGGGTCCGTTGGGAGTCAATGCGCAGATTCGACATCGGCGGCGACAATGTAGCAGCCTGTGGCCCCCACCTGAACTTTGTCACCGCGGGCGATTCCGCGCCTCGGCGACCAGCGGTGGATGTCCCGCGTGCCCGCGCGCAGCCAGCGTCGGCTCACATCGCGCTGACGAGGCGCCGCCGTGCTGGGCCGAGACCCCCGACGATCGGCGCCGGCGCCTTGATCGACGCGAGATCAGCGTGCTAACGGCTCGTATGTGCGTCTCTCTCGGCTTTTCGCCCGACCTCGCCGCGCCCTCACCGGGTCCTTCGCAGCCTCGCTCTTGAGCGCCGCCTGCCAGGCGCCGAGCGCAGACGGAGCCCCCGAGGCGACCCCCCCAGCGCACGCAGCCGCGAAGAGCGGCGCAGAGTCCCACGAAGCCCCGCCCGCGCGGCCGACGGGCCCGGAGCTCCGCCCCGCCGG
>JAGQIT010000075.1 GCA_020431135.1 Myxococcales bacterium
CGCTGGTTCAATTCCAGTCACCCCGGTAACAACATCGAGAACGTGGTGTAGCTCAGCCTGGGAGAGCGCCTGCCTTGGGAGCAGGAGGCCGCTGGTTCGATCCCAGTCACCGCGACAGCTCCTCTTCACCTCCCGTCTCCGCGACGACGAACGAACGCAGCGAGCACGACGAACGCATCCGAGAAACGCACATATGGCGCGCGAAGCTCTGCGGTGGAGCACCTGGCTGTGAACCAGGTGGTCGTGGGTTCGAATCCCTCCGCGCGCCCACGACAGCGACAGGCCGCGGGCGGCTCAGCCCTCGGGCTCGAGGACCTCGACGACGAGGAGCGCCGCCCCTGCCTGCGCGAGCCCGAAGAAGAGCGGGCCGACGAGCGGCACGGCGAGGATGAACGAGAGCGGCAGGCCGAAGCCGACGATCGGCCCGCTGTGCGCCTTGAGGTAGGCGCGCTGCTCGGCGTAGCCGAAGGACCGCCTGTCGAAGTAGGGGTCGAGGAGCTCCCACGTCAGCGCGCGCGAGGTCGACCACAGCTGGAAGGCGGGCCCGAGGAGGGCGCCGACGACCGGGACCAGCGTCAGCGCGAAGGCGAGGAGCGTCAGGCCGAGGAAGTGGAGGAGGCGGCGGAGCGAGGCCCACAGGCCGGCGCTGAAGCTCATGCCCTCCGCGGCCGCGAGGGCGTCGGCGCGGGCGGGATCGAGGGCTCGCATCGCCCCGACGAAGGCGCGCTCGCCGAGGAAGGGGAAGAGGGCGTTGACGACGATCAGGGCGAGGAGCGGCGACGCGAGGAGCACCACCAGGCCGCCGGCGATCCGGAGGATCCAGACGCCGGCGACGACCCACCCCGAGGCGTCGTCGGCGAGGGCGGTGAAGTACCAGAGCGCGCCGCTGAGGAGCGCCGTCAGGGCGAGCGCCGCGAAGAAGAGAACGACCAGGAGCTGGCGATAGATCCGCCGGACCTCCGGGTGCGAGCTAGCGAAGCGGAGGCCGCGAAAGGCCGCGGAGGTGCCGGAGACGACGCGCCGGGAGGAGTCCAGGGCCACGGCCGCGGATGGTAGCACGGGCGCGATCCGACGGCGTCGACCCGCGGTCAGGTGGCGCGCGCCCGCGCTTTCGCGGTGGTTCGCCGGCATTCGGAGTCCCTCGCCGTCAGGATTTCGGGGTGCCACCGCGGCGCCGCGACATGCGACGATGTCCGGACCATGAGCGCGGACCCTGGCAAGAGCGATCCGATCGTCGCCGCCCTCCGTCACCTCGCGGACGGCGACCCCGAGTCGACGCCGACGACGGGCGACCCGGCGATCGACGCGGCGCTGGCGGCCCTCCGCGAGCGCATCGACGGCCTCAGCGAGCGGGCCGAGCACGCCGAGGACGTCGTCGAGCGCCTCCCCGTCGGCTTCTTCCGCAACTCGCTCATGGACGGCTCGCTGATCTACGCCAACCAGGTGAACGCGCAGCTCCTCGGCTACCGCGACTTCGCGGAGGCCAAGGAGCTCATGCGCTCGTCGAGCACCGCCTACGTGAACCCCGAGGACCGCGAGATCCTCAAGCAGGCCCTGGTCTCCGAGGGGCGCATCGACGGCTTCCGCACCGCCGTCCGCCTCAAGGACGGGTCGATCGGCTACGTCGAGGTCTCGGCGCGGATGTATCCCAAGGAGCAGGCGGTCGAGGGCGTGATGATCGACTACTCGCCGTCGCGGATCCGCGAGGAGGAGCTGCGCGCCGCCAGCGACGCGCTGCGCGAGCGCAACGCCCTCCTCGAGGAGAAGCAGGCGCAGATCGACGCCCTCTCGCTGCCGCTGATCGAGGTCTGGGAGCGGGCGATCTGCGTGCCGCTCCTCGGCGTCCTCGACCGCACGCGGACCCGCCGGCTGATGGAGGAGACGCTGCAAGAGGTCGTCCGCCGCCAGGCCCGGGTCCTCTTCGTCGACATGACGGGGATCCAGGCGGTCGACACCGCGACCGCCCACAACCTCCTCAGCCTCGCCCGCGGGGTCAGGCTCCTCGGCTCGCAGACGGTGCTCTGCGGGATCCGCTCGGAGGTCGCCCAGACCTTCGTCTCGCTCGACGTGGCGCTCGATGGGATCGAGCTGCGGGCGTCGCTCCAGGAGGCGCTCGCGGTGTACATCCGCGAGTCGCGCGAGCGCGCGCGCAAGCGCCGACGCAAGGCCTCCGGGTCTACTCGGTGATCTCGACGCGGTAGAGGTCGCCGAGCCCGTTGACGCGCTTCGACGCGAAGAAGAGCTCGCAGCCGAGGGGCGTCGCCGCGACGTAGGGATCGCCGTCGGCGGCGTCGGGGTCGTTGATCCCGGTCAGCGGCTCCGGCTCGAGGAAGGCCGCATCGAGGCTCGGCCGGACCGCGACATAGAGGTTGTTGACGCCGCTGCGGGCCGACGAGAAGACGATCACCAGCTCGTCCTCGGAGAGCGCCGGATCGGCGTCGCCGGCCGGGCTGTTGACGCCCATGAGCGGCGTCGGCGGGGAGAAGGGCTGGTCGACCGCGTCCCGCGTCGAGACGACGATCTCCTGTTTTTCGCCGAGGTAGGGCGCGTGGTAGAGGCGGAGCTCGTCGCCCGAGACGTGCGGATCGAAGTCGTGCTTGTCGCTGTTGACGTCGTCGACGAGGGCCGGCTCTGAGAACGCCGCGCCGACGTCGCTCCGCGTGAGGCGCCAGACGTCGTAGCCGCCGACGCCCCCCTGGCGCTCCGTCGCCATGTAGACCGCGAGCTCGTCAGCGGAGAAGCTGAGCTTGCTCTCCGGCGCCGTCGTGTTGAGGCCGAGCTGGGTGTCGAGCTCCGGCGCGCCGAAGGCCTCTCCAGGGCCCGCGCGGGTCGCCCGCCAGACGTCCCCTTCGCGGATGAAGTAGAGGACGTGGCCGTCCGCGCTGAGCACGGGGTCGCCCTCGTGCTCGTTTGTGTTGATCGTGTCGAGGGGCGCGACGCCGACGAACTTCCACGCGCCCGCGGGGATCCCACAGAGATCGGGGCCGTCGAGATCGCCGGTCGTGCCGCTCGTCTCGCCGCTCGTCTCGCCGGTCGCGGTGCCGCTCGTCGCGCTGGCGTCGCTCGTCCCGCTCGTCCCGCTCGTCCCGCCCGTCCCGCTCGCTCCGCTCGTCGCCGCGGTCGCGTCGTCGGTCGAGCCGGTCCCGGCGCTCATCAACCCGCTGCCGGCGCTCACGCCCGTCGACGCGGACGCGGCGATCGGATCGTAGCCAGGATTCTCGAGGATGCAGCCGGCGAGGAGCCCGAGCGCCGCCGTCGACGCGGCGACGCGCCTGCCGACGCGGCGCACCCTACTCCTCGCTGTCCTCGTCGCCCTCGAGCTCGATCGGCGCCTCGATCTCGGCGAGCATGCGCCGCAGGAGGCCCTCGATCAGCAGCGCCCGCTCGCCGCTGTCGTAGCGGCCGTCCTGGTAGCGGGCTTGGATGTCCTCGAACTTCTCGCGGGTGTCGCTGATCAGCTGGCGGTAGGGCTTGCGCCGGGCCATGACCTCGCGCTGGTTGCTCCAGAAGAAGGAGATCAGCGTAGCGACGGTGAAGCCGGTGAGGGCGATCCCGAGGGGTCCGCTGACGAGGTAGGTGAGCGCGTAGCGCAGCGCGACGACGCCCGCGGCGCCCATCGCCAGCTCGCGGACGCCGCTCTTGCGCATCCGCCCCCAGGCCATC
>JAGQIT010000992.1 GCA_020431135.1 Myxococcales bacterium
CCGGTGCCGGTCTCGCCGTGGATCATCACGCTCATCTCGGTCCCGGCGATCCGCTCGAGGATCGCGAAGACCTCGCGCATCGCCGTCGACGCCCCGTAGAGCGCGCCGAAGTGGTCGCTGCGCGACAGCGGGACGTCGATCTCGTCGGCGGCGAGGAAGTTGATCGTCGTCTTGCCGACCTGGATGTTGAGGCCGGGGTCGAGCCAGACCTCGCGGATCCTCACCCCCTGGACGAGGGTGCCGTTGGTGCTCCCGAGGTCGCGCAGGAGGATCCCGCGGCGGTCGACGAGGAGCTCGGCGTGGACCCCCGAGACCGAGGTGTCGCCGAGCACCAGGTCGTTCACCGACGCCCGGCCGATCGTCAGCCGCGAGCGCGACACCTGGATCTGCGCGCCCTCGTCGGGGCCCTCCGTGACGCGGAGGAGAACGCGACGGACCTGCCGCGACGCCGTCGGCGGCTGGAAGGTCGTCGTCAGCCCGAACTCGGGGTCATCCTGCGGCTTGCTCGACACGATCTTCGGGGCTAGCGGGGTGAAGGGAGCCTCCGCGGCGTCGCGGCCGCGGTCTCGGTGGGCGCTGGGGTCACGGGCATCGGGGTGCTTCGGCGCCCGCTAGTGGACGACCCGGAGATGTTTGGCCTTGGTCTTGGCCTTGCCCCGCTTGCCGCGCCCGCCGACTTTGCCTGAGCCGCCGCCGCGGCGCCAGGGGCGGGCCATGACGAGGAGGGCGGTGAGCATGGCCGCCGCGTGGACGACGACGACCGACCAGTGGCCGCCGCGCAGCAGCGGCGCGACGAGGGCGAGGCCGGCGATCAGCAGCGCCAGGGTCCGCGCCGTGAACGGGAGTACGCCGAAGAGGTTGAGCTGGCGCCGGCCGAAGAGGACCCCGAAGGCGACGACCGCCGCGAGGTCCCCCGGCAGCGAGCCGCCGAGCGGGACCGCGAGGGCGCTCGGGACCGCGAAGCCGAGGAGGGCGACGGTGAGCGTGCCGACGAGGCCGGCGCCGAGGAGCAGCGCGAGGTAGCGGCCGGCCCCGAGGCGCTCGGCGACCGGCGTGCCGACGACCCATTGGATGAGGAAGGTGCCGATGATCCCGTCGAGGCGCCCCGCCGGGTAGAGGAGGAGCGCGGTCAGCGGCTGCCAGTAGGCCTGCGACTCGACGAAGCCCGGCCCGAGCGTGAGCTGCGCGGCGTAGGGCTGGTCGGCGATCAGCATGTTGAGGATCGCGAGCGCCAGGGCGTAGCCGAGGGGGACCCGGCCGAAGCGGGGGAGGGCGGCGAAGGAGCGGGCGCGGGCCACGGCCGGAGGATAGCAGGCGCCCCGCGGCCCGCCGATCTCGCGGCTTTCTTGCGGTCGCTCGCGCCCCTGAACGACAATTCCCTACATCATGTCCAAGTCACCCAAGGATCGCCGCCGTCACCGGGTCTTCGCCACCAAGTTCACCGAGTACCACCTCCGTGAGGACGAGTGCGTCGGGGTCCGCGACCGCGAGTCGGGCGCGTGGTTCCGCGACCACGCCGCCCTGCGCCTGCGGGCGATCCAGCTCCCGCAGATGGGCGACGACCCGCGCTGGGTCGGCCGCCGGATCCAGTTCTGGGGTCGCCTCGCGGACGTCGTCACCTCGCCCGTCGTCGAGGTCGGCCGCCCCGAGCGCTGGGCCGTCGGCAACTACATCAGCCAGGCCGTCAGCGGCGAGATCGCGGCCTAGCCGGCGGCCTCTGGTCCTCGGCAGGCTCGTACCGCGAGCTCTGGCGGCGATCGGGGTCGGCGAGGCCTCGGAGCGTTCGGAGCTGCGCTCGGCAGCACGCCCTTGCGGGGGCGCGGGCGAGCCGGAGGACTCGAGGCCCGTCGCTGCCGGGTCGACTCGATCCTTCGTCGTTGTGCGACGGTTCGCTCGGCTTGGCGAGTTCGCCGGCGCGGCGCTCGGATGAGGACAACTCACCGCCACAGCGCCGCCTGGAGCGGGGTCGCGGAAATCCGAAGAGGAGGACGGGGGTCCTCCTCTTCGTCGTTGTGCGACGGCTCGACTCGGCTCGGCTCGGCGTTCGGGCGAGGAGCGTTCACCGTCACCGCCGCGGAGCGGAGCGGTGAAAATGCGAAGAGGAGGACCCCGGGGGTCCTCCTCCTCGTCGTGCGACCTCTCGGTCCGCTCGGCTAGTTCTCCGGCGTCTTGGTCGAGTCCATCGGACCCGAGGGGGCGGCGCCGGCCGGGGCCGCGGTGGGGCTCGCCGTCGACGGGACCGTCGGGTCGCCGGGGCCGGTCGGCG
>JAGQIT010000993.1 GCA_020431135.1 Myxococcales bacterium
CCTCTCGGCTTCGTCAGAGCGCCGCAGTGCTGGGCGTACTGCAAGTCCTGACGGGGCCGAGAGGGTCGACGAGGGCAAGCGAGGGCGGCGTGCCCTCATCGACACCGATTGCCCCCGCATGGACCCCGCCACGGGCTGCGAGAGGCGTTCGCCTGACGCTCGTCCGAGCCGCGACCGCGGGGCGACTCGTCCTCGCTTGCCAGCGCTCGCAGCACCGAAAAAGGCGGCGTTCTGGCGGAGCCGAGCGACGGGGCCCACGAGGGCACGCGAGCAAGACACCGCGAGCGCCTCCAGCGGGCCTATCCGCGAGCTTGCCCGCGCCGCGCGCGGCCGCTTCCGGACGCGGGCCGAACGGGCAGACGACCTCCCAGGGCCGCGCTCGCAGCCTGAGAGCCCCTCGGCGCCGGTGCTACCTGACCATTCGGACACTCTCGCGGGCGGCGCGGGGAGCCCCGCGGGGCGCCCCGCGGACGCCCGCGTCCGGAGCCCGGCGAGGCCGGCCCCGCGAAACCCGCGAAAGGTCGCGTCGGTCACGACCTCGGGCTAGGATAGGCCGAACGGCCGATGACGCAGTCGTGGTCCAGCAAGGAGCGCTCGGAGCTGATCAAGCGCCTCACCCGCGGTGAGCTGACGGTCAGCGACGCGGCGAGGCGCTACGAGATCCCCCTCGACGAGCTCCAGTCGTGGGTCGACGACTACTTCTCGACCGGCAGCCTCGGCGAGGAGCACAGCGAGCGCAAGATCCTCGCCCGCCTCCCGGACGGCGACGCCATCCTCGCGATCGCCCCCGTCGCCGCCGCCCTCTCCCAGGTCAGCCGCGACCACCACAAGATCATCCGACACTTCATCCCCGGGCGGACGATCAACGAGGTCCTGGCGATCACCAAGCTCGATCGCATGAAGGCCCTCGAGGTGATCGACGACCTCTGCACGCGCGGCGGCCTCAAGCCGACCGGCGGCGAGCGCCCGCTCGGGGAGGACGGCGCCCCGGTCAAGCCGGCGATCATCCTGCCGGCGAACGTCGAGGAGCCGGCGGCGCGGAGCCGCGGCCAGCTGATCCTCGGCGCCGGCCTCCTCGCGGCGGTCGTCGCCTTCATCAGCGCCGTGTTCTTCGACGACGAGGGCGGCGACAAGGACAGGGACCGGGCCAAGGACGCGCCGGCGGTCGCCGAGCCCGAGACCGAGCCCGACGCGGAGCCCGAGCCCGAGCCCGAGCCCTGCCCGACGGACATGGCCTACCACGCGGCGGCGACCCTCGAGATCGGCAGCCGCGACGAGTCGCCGGCGCTGGCGACCGCGCGGCCGCCCTTCAAGGCGAAGGTCTCGAGCTTCTGCATCGACCGCGGCGAGGTCACGGTCGCGGCCTACGGCGAGTGCGTCGCCGCCGGCGCGTGCGAAGATGCCCACAAGGACAGCTCCTGGCCGCAGGGACAGACCCCGAAGCGCGAGTGGGAGCGCGCCCAGGAGGCCTACAGCGAGCTGTGCAACGCCGGCGCCGCCGATCGCGAGGGACACCCGATCAACTGCGTCACCTGGTACCAGGCGGCGCACTACTGCTCGTGGCTCGGCAAGCGCCTGCCCTACGAGGTCGAGTGGGAGCTCGCCGCCCGCGGCCCCGAGGGGCGCACCTACCCGTGGGGCGCCGACCGCCCCGGGCGCTACCGCCTCAACGCCTGCGGCGACGAGTGCCGGCGCTGGCGCGAGGCCCACGAGCTCGCCGTCGACGAGGTGATGTACGAGGCCGACGACGAGTGGCCCGGCACGGCGCCGGTCGGCTCCTTCCACGCCGGCCAGACCCCGAGCGAGGTCCAGGACCTCGCCGGCAACGTCTTCGAGTGGACCGCCGACGGCTTCTACAGCTACCCCGAGGCCGCGCCCGTCGACGGGGCGGAGGCCGAGGCGACGGAGGCATCCGGCGGGGTCGAGGCGGCCCCCCAGCCCGAGGTCCCGCCGAAGGTCGACCCGCGCGGCCCGACCGAGGCCGATCAGCGGATCATCCGCGGCGGCGCCTTCAACAGCGCGCTCCCCGAGCACGTCCACGCGGCCCTGCGCTACCCCCAGGCGGCCGACGCCCACTCCCACGGGATCGGCTTTCGCTGCGCGAAGAAGCCGCTCTTCGACCCGACGCCGAAGGACGAGTAGCCGGTCGCGGCTCGCTTCGGTCCGGTTGACGCGGGCGTCCGCGACGACGGCGAAGACGTCGCCGTACGGCGTGCTACGTCGGCGTCCTGTCGCAGCTCGTCCGCCCAGCGAACACGGCGAGGAGGCGCGAGACGTCCGCGCCTCGCAACAGCGTTTCACCGCGGATCCGCGCGCTCACGGCCGCCGCCCGCACCCGAGCGCTTGAGCCGACGCGGGCGAGGGTGTACCCATCCCGCGTGCGCCGGGTTCTCGTCAGCGTCCACGACGTCACGCCCCGCCACTTCGACCGGCTGCGGGCGATCGACGCGCTCCTGCGCCGCCACGGCCTCGCCGGGCGCTACGCCGCGCTGATCGTCCCGAACTTCTGGCACGAGTGGCCGCTCGCCGATCACCCGGAGTTCCTCGCCTGGCTCCGCGCCAACCTCGAGGAGGGGGTCGAGCCGATCCTCCACGGCTACTTCCACCGCGACGAGAGCCGGCACGCGTCGGCCTGGGCGCGCCTGCGCGGGCAGGCGCTGACCGCCGGCGAGGGCGAGTTCCTCGGCCTCGACCGCGAGGCAGCGCGGGCGCGGATCGTCGCCGGCCAGCGGCTTTTGCGTGATCACCTCGGCGTCACCCCGGAGGTCTTCGTCGCCCCGGCCTGGCTCTACTCCGAGGGCAGCCTCGACGCGCTCACCGAGCTGGGGGTCGCCGTCGCCGAGGACCACCTCCGGGTGTGGTCGCCGGCGCGCGGCGGCGAGGTCCTCGCGCGCGGGCCGGTGCTCTCCTACGCGAGCCGCAGCCCCGCCCGGATCGCCGCCTCGCTCCTGTGGTCGCGGGCGACGACCGCCCTCGCCGGGCCGCTGCCGATCCTCCGCCTGGCGATCCACCCGCACGACCTCGACGTCCCGGCGCTCGAGCGCGAGCTCGACCGCGCCCTCGAGGTGATCGTCCGCGAGCGCGCGCCGATGCGCTACGCCGAACTCGTCGCGTAGGGCGTAGGAGGCTGTGGAGAGAGTCCCGCGTGCACTCATTTCGCGGGCGGCGGCCCTCGAAGCCCTGGGCGCCGAGCCGTCGACACTGACGATCCATCCAAACTCAAGCGGTGATGGATTCGTTTGGATCAACACTGAGTCCGACCATGAGCTGGGATGTCACTAGTCGCCAATCAGGCGCGCGTGGCCTTCTGCCTCGGGCTATGCCGCGCGGCGATCGAGGCGCTCCGCGAGGTGTTCGCGCGCGCTGCGCTGCGCCGTGACAACCCTGACACACGGCTACGCCCGCGCTCCTCTACTCCTGCTTGAGGCGGCGGCGATCGAGGAGCGCCTCCGCGAGCGTCGCCGTCGCGGTCGACACGGGCGGCAGCGCGGCCGCGAGCTCGACCCTCGAGAAGCCTCCCCGCTCGACCCGATCGAGGAAGCGACGGACCCCCTCGGCGAGCGCCGGGTCGCCGATCGTCGCCGCCTCGGCGACCCCCGCGTCCGCCGCGAGGAGCCCGTTGAGGCGCTGCTCGTGGTCGCCGCGGGCGTGGAGCGCGAGGATCGGCTTGTTCAGGAGAACGCACTCGGCGAGGAGGTTGGAGCCGGCCGTGGCGATCACCGCGGCGCAGCGCCGGAGGGCCGCGCGGAAGGCCTGACGGTCGAAGCCCGCGACC
>JAGQIT010000994.1 GCA_020431135.1 Myxococcales bacterium
GCCTCGTTGGTCCGGACGATGTCGACCGACGGGTGGAGTTCGCCCGAGAAGCGCGCCTGCGCCGGCTTGCGCAGGCTGTGGAAGGGGGCGACGTAGAAGTAGACGTCGATCCCGAGGCGCTTGTAGAGCGTGGCGATGTTGAACTCCATCTCGTGGAGGCGGCGATCGCCGACGCCCCAGCCGTGGAGGAGGAGGAGCGACAGCGGCGCGGGCCGGCGGTGGCGCCACGAGAAGAGGTGGATCGTGTCGACGCGATCGAAGCGGCGGAAGGTGTCGGCGTAGCTCGGATCGAAGGGCCGGTAGTTGGTCGCCAGGCGGTAGTGGCGGAGGCTGCCGCCGCCGCGCAGCGCCTTGACGTCCACCGGCGGCAGGCGGTGGATCGGCTCGCGCGGCGCGTAGAGGCGATCGGGATCGGCGAGGTTGCGCGGATCGGCGTAGCGCTCGCTGACCTCGAGGATCGCCTCGAGCTCGCCGCGGGTCGCCGCCGGCAGCGACTGGCGGAGGAAGATCCGCCGCAGCGCCCTGTACATCAGGCGATCGACGCGCTGGCAAGCAGCGCCTGCGATCCGCGCGCCGACGCGGCCGGAGCCCCTGCTCTGCTCGGCGTTCACCGTCGACCACTATAGCGCGCGGCGCTTGTCGGCGGGCGCCGGGCTCGGGCAGCATCGGCGGCGATGGAGGTCGCGATCGTCGGCGCCAGCGGCTTCCTCGGCCGCCATCTCTGCCGCCACCTGCGGGCCGCCGGGCACCGCAGCGTCGCCCTCCTCCGCCGCCAACGCCCCTGCCCCGCCGACCGCGCCGTCGTCGTCGACTTCGCCGGCGATCCCCTGGCGCTCGTCGACGCGATCGCCGGGGTCGACGCGCTCGTGAACCTCGTCGGGATCAAGCGGGGCTCCGCGGCCGACTTCCGGGCGGCGCACGTCGAGGTCCCGGCGGTCCTAGCGGCCGCGGCGACGGCGGCCGAGATCGGCCGAGTTCTCCACGTCAGCGTCGCCGGCTGCCCGTCCGCCGAGGACCCTGGCGACGGACTCTATCTAGCCACGAAGGCGGCGGGTGAGCGCATCTTCGGTCAATTGCCGCTTCCGGTCACGATCCTCCGACCGGGGGTGATCTACGGCGAGGGCGACGACCTGCTCGGCAACCTCGCGGCGATGATCCGACACGCGCCGATCTTCCTGGCGCCGGGCGGCGGCCGGTCGCCGATCCAGCCGGTCGCCGTCGACGACGTCTGCGCGGCGATCGTCGCCGCCCTCGAGAGGCCCCTCCCAGAGGCTGATGCGCGGAGCTTCCGCGAGATCGCCGGCGACGCGCCGCCGACCGTCGAGGCGATCGCCGCGTGGACGCGCCATGGCCACAACGCCGCGCTCTACGACGTCGTCGGCCCCGAGCGGATGATGGTCCGCGAGCTCGCGTCCCGAGTCGCCGCGGCCCTCGACCTCCGCCTGTGGATCGTCCCGGCGCCGCTGTGGTTGATGCGCCCGGCGGCGGCGCTCCTCGAGCGGCTGTCGGCGAGCCCGGTGATCACGCGCTCGCAGCTCGGCCTCCTCAGCGCGGGTGTGGTCGGCGATCCAGAGCCGGCGCGGCGCGACCTCGGGCTCACGCCGCGAACGCTCGACGCCGCGGCGATCCGCGAGCGCTGCGCGGACGTCGGACCGTGGCTCGGGATCTCCCTGCGACCCTTCGGGTGCTTCGACCGCGAGGCCGTCGACGAGGCGCGCGGCGCCCTCCCCCGCGCGCTCGTGCTCATTCCCGTCGCCGTCGGCGTGCCCCTAATCGCCGGCGTCGTCCTCGACGATCTGTGGCGGTCGATGCCCCTCGCCTACGTCGCCCTCGTGCCGGCCGCGCTCGCGCTCGTCCGCCCGCCGCTGCGCGCGAGCCTCCGCCTGAACCCGCGAGCGCTCGTCGTCGGCGCGATCGCGGCCGCCGTCCTCTACGGGCTCGGGGCCGCGGTGCTCCTCGTCCTCGACGCGGCCGCGCCCGCCGTCGCCGTCCAGCTGGCGACGCTCGAGCTGGTCGCCGCCGGGCCCCTCGGCGCGGCGACCCTCGGGATCCTCCTGTGGACGATCGTCGGCGAGGAGCTGGTGTGGCGCACCGCCGTCCTCCTGCCGCTCGCCGGGCGCCTCGGCCCGTGGCCCGCGGTCGTCGTCGCGGCGCTCCTCTACGCCCTCGCCCACGCGAGCGCCGGGCCGCCGCTCCTCGCGATCGCGGCCGCCGGCGCCGGGATCTTCTGGGGTTGGCTGCGCCTGCGCAGCGCCAGCCTCGCGGCGACGATCCTCTGCCACCTCCTCTGGGACCTCCTCGTCATCGCCCTCGCCCCCTACGGCGCGCTGCTCTGAGCGGCCTTGTCGGCGCGCGCGCGGCGATGCGACCATCGGTCGATGTCGGAGGCCCAGACCATCACCGACGCCGAGCGCGAGGCCCTCGGCGACCTCATCCGCCGCTTCGTCGACAAGGAGATCGCGCCCAACATCGACGCCTGGGAGGAGGCCGGCGAGTTCCCGCGCGAGCTCTACC
>JAGQIT010000995.1 GCA_020431135.1 Myxococcales bacterium
CGACGACGACCGGGACCTCGACCTCCACCGGCGACGTGACGGCGTCGTCGTCGACGACCGGCGAGCCCTGCGATCCGGTCGAGGACATCTGCTGCCTCGAGGAGGGCGACATCCCGCCGCACGCCCTCCTCGACGCCTTCCTCGCCGCGTACCCGGCCGCCAACATGCCGAAGACGGTCGCCGCCGTGCAGGCGTTCGAGCCCGTCGCCGACGGCCACGCGATGGCCTGGTCCGACGAGAACGTCGGCAACGAGCTCGTCGACGCCGGTAACGGCGGGGTCATCGTCGCGAACATCGAGGCCGGCCGGGCGATCTCGCGGACCGCCGCCGAGGCGGCGCTGCCCCCCGGCTCCGTCGTCCTCAACGTCCGCGAGGATCCGGTCGTCATCGAGGACCTCGGCACCCCGCCGCCGTGCATCGGCGTCGGCTGGGGCTGGGGCTCGATCCTCTTCGAGGCCGCCGACACGTCGATCGGCGAGCTCGTCTACCTCTACGTCGGCTTCTGCTCGAACGGCGACGTCGAGGCCTTCTACTACTCGGATCAGGCGGTCGAGATCTGCGCCCCGACGCCGGGGTGAGCGGTCAGCGCCACCCGATCTAACCGTTAGTCAGGCCGCACAATCGGCTGTCCATCTGGCCATTTTTTGTGCGCTCGAGCGGCCTGCGCCGCTACCCATCGCCCGGGCGCGCGAATATGCTCGCCCGCCCCGGGCCCTGTGGAGGCGCCACGCAGGCGGCCTCGCCCGGGGAGGAGCCACGCATGGTCCAGCGAAGCCGACCCCTCCCCCGCCCCTCGACCCTCCGACGCGCCCTCGTCGGCGCCGCCTCGGCGCTCGCCCTCGTCGCCTGCGCCGGCGGCGAGACCGAGCAGATGACGGCGAGCGACGGCGACAGCGCCTCGACCTCGACCTCGTCGATGACGAGCGCCTCGACCTCGCTGGCGACGACCTCCGTGACCGCGGGCGTGACGACCTCCGACGGCGGCACGACCGACGGCGGCACCTCCGACGCCACCACCAGCGACAGCGGCACCTCGGGCGCGACGACCGACGACACGACCTCCGCCTCCTCCGACAGCGCGACGACCGACGCCACGACCTCGACGAGCGGCGACACCGACACCGACACCGACACCGGCGTCGGCGTCTGCGAGGCCGCGGCGTGGGAGGTCCCGGCGGCGACCGAGGCCGAGCTTGCGGCCCACGACCTCCAGTGGGTCCCCTGCGAGATGACGGTCTGCGGCCCCGACGACGCCGATCCCGGGCAGGCGCTGCTCTGCGCCGACTTCGCCCTCGACGGCGTCCCGCTCGAGTACCTCGGCCTCCTCCACCCCAACGACTCCGGCGCCTTCACGACCGACGACGTCGTCTCCGCCGACAGCGTCGCCTGGCTCAACAGCGAGCGCCACACCTACCGCTACGACGACAGCGTCTACATCCTCACCGAGGGCGACGAGGCGCTCGACCAGCTCGACGTCTACTTCACCGTCCGCGCCCTCGAGACCCTGCGCCTCGATCACCCCGCCGCCTACCAGGCGCTCATCGTCAGCACCGAGGCCTTCCCGGAGGGCCCGACCCTCGACGGCCTCGCCTGGAAGAACCGCCACCGCAGCTTCATCATCTCCTTCGACACCTCGCCGCTCTACATCGCCGCCGGCCTGACCGTCCTCGACAAGGCGCCGGTCGACAACAAGATGGAGAAGCTCGACGAGTACAGCAACGTCCCGGCGATCTCGATCGACCGCGAGACGATCCTCGGCGTCGACGACAAGATCGGCAGCCGGCCGATCTACCAGAAGCCCGGCGACGACGAGAACTTCCTCCGCTACGCCCGCGAGGGCCTCGCCGACACCCTCCTCCACGAGCTCCTCCACCGCTACATCGACCGTCTCAACTCCGTCGACGCGGCGATGAACGACCTCTACAACCGCCGCGTCGACCCCGACGCCTGCGCCAAGTGGGAGCTCGAGGAGACCCTCGTCGCCGCCGCCTCGCTCCTCCACTTCCGCAAGGCCGGAGGGATCGGCGACGCGTACCTCGACTACTACGACGTCGTCCTCGACGCGAACCTCGAGATCGTCAAGCAGTGCCCCGACTACGCGATGTGGGCCGAGACCTTCGCCTCGCCCTCCGGCGTCGACCCGCGCTACGACCTGCGCCTGCTCGACCTCGAGTAGGGGCGGCTTCGTTCGTCTCGTTCGCCTCAGAGCGCCGCGAAG
>JAGQIT010000996.1 GCA_020431135.1 Myxococcales bacterium
GGGGCGCCGCGGGCGTCCGGGCGATAGAGATGCACCGCCCGCTCCTCCGCGACTGCGAGCCACTCCCCCCGCGGGGAGAGCGCGAGCGCGACGATTCCCCCCGCGCTCTGGAGCTCGCGCAGCGCCCCCTCGCCCGCCCGGGCGACCCCGAGGGCGCCGCTCTCGCTCGCGGCCGCGATCCACAGCCCGTCCGCCGACATCGCCACGATCGCCATCGCGGCGCTGGTCTTGATCAAGGTGTTGGCGACCCCGCCGCGCGCGTGCGCGTCGAGATCGAGGAGGGTGACGGCGCGATCATAGCCGGCGAGCGCGATCTTCGGCACTCCGGGGGCGACCGCGAGGGAGCCGAGCTCGCCGGCGACCGTCAGCTCGCGGCAGCGGCGCTCGTCGGCGTCGCCCGGGCTGATCACGCAGGCGCCTCGGTCTCCCGCGACCACGAGATGGCGCCCGGCGAAGGCGAGCTGACGCGGCCCCCGGACGCTCACGTAGGAGCGCGGCGCGACGTCGTCGGCGTCGCCGAGCGGCCACAGCAACACCTTGCCGTCCTCGTCGACCGTGGCCCCGAACGCCCCGTCGCCAGCGACGGCGGCCCCGCGGATCGGCGACTCGTGTCCGCCCAGCGAGCGCATCAGCTCGAGACCAGCCTCGCCGCGGCGCCACAGGAGCGCCTCTTGGGCGCTGGCGGTGACGATCCTCTCCCCCTCCACGTCGATCGCCGCGGCGACCAGATCGTTCGTGTGATGGAGGTGCGACGCGCCGGCCCCGGCGACCGAGGCCGCGAGATCCCACAGGCGGATCGAGCGGTCCTCGAAGGCGACCAACGCCTCGCGCCCGCCGCGGGTCAAGGCGAAGTCAACGACCGCGTGACCGTGGCGGAGCAGCGTCGCGCCCTCGGTCGGCGCCTCGAGGTCCCAGCGCCGCAGCGATCGCCCCGCGGCGGTGACGACCGCCCCGTCGTCGGCGACCCGAACCGCGAAGACCGGGCGGTCGTGATCGAGAGCGCGGGCTGCGGCGCTCGGGTCTCGAGCCGCGAGGTCCCAGACCAGCGCCGCGCGCCCGGCGGCGGCGACGACGTAGCGGCAGTCGCCAGAGATCGCGAGGTCGTCGACCCTGTCGCGGAGACCGCGGAGCTCGATCGTCCGGGGCCGACGCCCCCGCAACGGCCGCGCGAACACCTGGCCGTCGACACCGCCGCTCAGGACCCACGCCGCGCCCGCACACGACGGGACGCGCAGCGCGGAGACGGCGGCCTCGTGGGTCAGGATCACCTTGCTGCCGCGACCCGCGCGGCCTCCCCGCGACCTCCCCGCGATCTTGACGATCTCGCGGTCGAGCGCCGCGAGGAGCTCGCCGTCGCTGGAGATCGCCAGCGCGGCGGCTGGCGAGGGCAGCTCGACGCCCTCGCTCGCGCGCCCTGGGACGACGAGATCGAGGCGCGGCGCCTCGCTCGCGGCGAGCGCGACGAGGCTGCCGTCGGCGGCGAGAGCGACGGCGCCAGGGTGGCTGACCGCGCCGCGCTCAAGCTGGGTCGGGGCGCCGGACTCCCCTAGCTCCCAGCGGAAGAGCTCGCCCGTGCGCGTCACCGCGAGGGCGCTCCCGCCGGCGAAGACGAGGCCACGGACAGGCGCGCCGAGGTCGTCGGTCCGCGGCCGCCGAGCGCCGGCGCACCTGTTCCAGCGGTGGAGGCGGCCGTCCGCGCTCCCCCAGGCGAAGTGACAGCCGGAGGCGTCGGCCGCGACCGCGACGAGCTCGCTCGTCGCCCGGTCGAGGGTCGGCCCGTAGCTCTCTCGGAGCGCCGCGCGCACGGCGGGCTCGATCACCGCGAGGGCCGCGGCGCTGCCTCGCTCGTTCGCGCACTCGAGGCCCCCGTAGGCCCGCTGGAGGACCTCGTCCGCGCTCAGGGTCTCCTCGAGGGCCTCTGCGGCGCGCTCTGCGAGGCGCTCGCACTGGGCGTCGAGGCCGCGCTCCTGGGCATCGTAGGCCCAGCGAGGCGCCATCTCGACAAGCGGCTCGGCGAAGCGCTGCGCGCCGCCCGAGAGGAGCGCCTCTCCGCCGAGGATGCCCCCCAGGAGCGCCCCTGCGACCGTCGACACCGAGCGGAGCCGACGCCAGCGCGTACGTCGTACCCCCGCTTCGCTCGCCTTGAGGAGCGCGTCGACCTTCCCCTCGCCCCCGCGCCACGCCCTCACCAGAGCGAGCTCTGACCGCGCGAGGAGGTTCGCAGGGTCACCGCTCTCATACCAGCGCAGCGCCCGTCGGCGCAGCTCCAGCGGCGGCTCCGCACCTGGCGCGCGCCCGACGTCTTCCTCGACCTCCGCGACGAGCTCGAGCGCGTACCCCGGGATCTCGACGCGCGCCCCCGGAGCGAGCGCCGCCCTCCCTTCGATCCGCGCGCGGTCGACGTATGTGCCGTTGCTCGACCCAGCGTCCCGGAGGAAGACCGCTCCCCCCTCGACCTCGAGATCGAGGTGGTGCTTCGAGACCCCCGTCGCGCCGAGAACCAGGTCGTTTCCCGCGCGGCTGCCGATCGAGACGCGGTCCCCTTCGAAGCTGTGGAGGCGGGGCGCCTCTCCTGCAGGCGTGACGAGGAGTCGTATCATTCGACGATCGACCGATAGCAGATCTCTGCGCAGGACCTCTGTTCAAATTAATATGGCTTGAAATATCCGTATTATAAACACCGCGATTTGCTGGCAAGGGCGCTCCGCGCGGGCTGCGTCTCGATCTATGATTCGCGTCCGCACTTCGCCCTCGCCACTGGATCTTTTGAGCCGCCCATGGACCTCGACCTCGCCAGCCGACGCATCGATCACCGCTACGAGCTCGTGCGAGTGATCGGCGCCGGCGGCATGGCGACGGTGCTCGAGGCCGTCGACACGAACCTCGACAAGCGCGTCGCGGTCAAGATCCTCAACCGGCAGCACTGGCACGACCCGATCCTCGTCGCCCGGTTCCAACGCGAAGCGCGGGCGATGGCCAAGGTCCGCCACCCGAACCTCATCGACGTCACCCATCACGGGCTCACCGACGAGGGAATGCCCTTCCTCGTGATGGAGTACCTCGAGGGCTGGGATCTCCTGGTCGAGCTCCGCCGCCTCGGCGCGCCGATGCCCTGGGAGCGGACCGTCGAGCTCGCCCTCCAGATGTGCGCCGGCCTCAGCGCGGCTCACAGCGCCGGGATCGTCCACCGCGACATCAAGCCGAGCAACTGCTTCCTCGCCCGCAGCGGCGACGGCGTCCTCCGGGTCAAGCTCCTCGACCTCGGAATCGCCAAGCTCCTCGACGCCGATCAGGACCCCGACCAAGAGCTCACCAAGCTCGCCGGCGGCATCCCCGGGACGCTCCATTACATGGCTCCTGAGCAGATCCGCGGCGAGGCGGTCGATCCCCGCACCGACCTCTAC
>JAGQIT010000997.1 GCA_020431135.1 Myxococcales bacterium
GGCCGTGATCGACGCGCTGCTGGTCCCGTACTCGCGGCGCCTCGCCCTCGCCGCGGCCGAGCTCTTCTCGCGGGCCCCGAAGGCGAGCGCCCGCCACCTGCCGTCGCTGCTGCGCGCCCTCGAGGAGCACCCGCGCTGGCAGGTCCGCGACGCCATCGCGCGCGCGCTCGGTCGGGCGGCGCTGGGGGGGCCGCCGAGCCAGCGGCTCCTCCGGGCCCTCGACCGAGCGGCGGCGGATGACGAGCCCCAGCTCCAGCGGACCGCGACGAAGGCCCTCGCGGCCCTGGCCGCGCGCGCGAAGAAGGGCGCCTAGACCGGCGCAGCGCCTGAGCAGATCGCGATCGCCACCACGGCGCGGCGCCGGTCGTGTGGTCTGTGAACAATGTCTCTTTGGACACGTAGTCGTGAGCGCGCGTCGAGCCGCCGGTGACGCGTCGTCGCGCAGGCCGCCTCCGAAGCGTTGACGGGTCGTCCGCGGCGACTAGGACTCGCGAGGCGGTGGCCCGGTGTGCCGCGCGGCGTCGGCGATCCGCTCGCCCGCCCGCCCGCTCGCTCACTCGATCACGCTGAAGAGCAGCGGCAGGGCGACGAAGACCACGAGGCCGATCATCGGGATCAGGCGGAGCAGGGCGATCCGCCCCTTGATCTGCTCGAAGACCAGGCCGAAGGCGTTCTCCTGCATGAACGACGCGAAGCCGGCGAGCGAGATCTTGCGCTCTTCGCCGGCTTCGTCGGGCTTGTCCGCGCCCTCCTCCTTCTTCTCCTTCTTGAGGAACGAGCGGACGATCACCGCGCGCACGGTCCCGAGGAGCTTGGCGAGCATCCACCGCGGCAGGCGCCTGGCGAAGCGGCTGACGCGTCCGCCCGGCTGCTGGCCGGCGGCGGCGACGAGCTCGTCGATCTTCGCGTTGAGGATCGCCTCGAAGCGGTCGACGCCGATCGCCTCGCTGAGCCTCGTCCCGGCGAGCTCCGCGGTCTCCGAGACCTTGGCGAGGACGGCGTCGATCGCCGTCTGGACCGCCCTCTCGACGGCCTCGACCTGGAGGATCAGCGACCTGTAGATCCCCCAGAAGATCCCCGAGATGAGCCCGGCGAGCGGGAAGAGCACGAGCACGAGGCCGAGCTGCGCGACCTTGAAGACGCCGGCGACCGCCTGGGTGTTGACCTCGTAGATCTGGAAGATCACGCCGACGGCGAAGAAGCCGATCGTCCAGACGATCGCCGCGCGGACGACCCGGCCGACGCTGCCGAAGGTCAGGTCCCAGACGAAGCTCTTCTTCTCAGCGCCGCCGCCGACGAGCAGCTCGATCGCTCGCCGGCCCTCGGGCGTCGCCTGGAGCTCGGCGTCCGCTTCGAGCGCGTCGCTGGCGACCTCGAGGTGGTCTGCGGGCATCGCCCCGAAGATAGAGGACCGCGGGGCAAAAGACGACGCGCGTGTCTGCGCCGGCGAGCGCGCTCAGGCGACGCTACGCCGCGGGCGCGTCGGCGCGCGCGAGCGCCTCGGCCTCGCGCCGCAGGTTGGCGTCGAAGATGAACGTGCCGAAGGGGATCACCGCGGCGATGAAGCCGGCGGCCATCTTCTTCAGCGGCCAGTCGCGGTCGCTCGCGGCGTGGAAGAGGGCGAGGACGAAGAGCATGAAGAGGGCGCCGTGGGCCCAGCCGACGAGCTTCACGGCGAGGGGCTGGCCGGCGAGGTACTTCAGCGGCATGGCGATCCCGAGGAGCACGAGGAACGAGGTGCCCTCGAGGAGGCCGATGAGGCGGAGGCGGCCGATCGTCGTCTGGAGCTTCATGTCTCTCCTGGCCCCGGGAGGATAGACGAAACGGCGGGCGACACCAGCCCGGCGCTACGGGCTGTCGCAGCGCCGCCCAAACGCGGAGGGGCGGCGAGGTGCCCAGAGCAGGATGGAGGCGGACGTCGACGGCGAGGCCGAAGCGACCCCGTGGGAATTGCAGCGCTACGTGCGGCGGCGCGACGCCGACGCGGCCCGGCGAGAACAGGCGCGAGGAGGCTCTCCTGCGGATCGGCGCGTGGTCTCGCGCCGCCATCATCGGCCTCTCGGGTTCGCTTCACCGGGCGAACCACGAGCTCCGTCGGACGCGCGAGCGTCGGGGAGGGCACGCGCCGATGTGCGGCGCAGCCTCTTACCCGGGCGCGTCGGCGGGCGGGCGTCGGCGCAGGCGGAGCTTCGCGGCGGCCGCGGCCCGGCGCTCGGCGAAGGACGTCGCCTCGGCGTCGAGGCGCTCGCGCAGGCGCTCGGAGAGCGGCAGGAGCAGCGCCGACGGGTGGTAGCGGGCGGCCTCGTCGGCGCCCTCATCCCAGATCTCGCCGGCGGCGAGCGCCCGCGTCTGGGCGTCGAGCGGGAGGTCGGCGAGCGCCGCCGTGAGGGCGTCGAAGCGGGCCTCCTCCTCCGGGTCGACGAAGCGCAGGTGGCGGCGCCAATGAACCGCGAGGTGGTACTGCGAGGGGATCGCCGCGAGGCCGTCGAGGTTGAGGCGCTCACACATGATCAGCAGGAGGCCGACGGTCTCGGAGAAGAGCCCGAGCCCCGGGTGCTCCTGCCCCGGCAGGCGCGGGCGCGCGCCGGTGAAGCGCCCGGCCGGGTGCTGGAGGAGGAGCCACTCGACGAAGAGGAGCTCGAAGCCGACGCGCGTCGCCCGGTCGCGGCGCAGGCGGACCTCGACGAGAACGTGCTCGTGGCTCGGCTCGCCGAAGATCTGGATCGTGTGGATGTCGCGGTCGCGGGTGTCGATGACGACGGTCGGCCGCGCGTAGCCCTTGGCGCGCAGGCGGTCGAGGTAGCCGTAGCGCTCGAGCGCGAGCTCGAGGCCGCTGGCCGCGTAGAAGCCGAGGAAGCGCCGCGTCTTCGGCTTGCCGCCGAGCCCCGGGTAGAGGTCCTCCTCGGTGAGGCCCCAGTTGTCGTCGTCCTCCTCGCCCGTGAGCTCGGCGCGGGTCATCACCTTGGCGAGGTGACGGTAGCGCATCATCGTCAGGGTCTCGGTGTCGGGGGGCCTGTAGTCGCTCACGCCGCTCTGCACCCAGGCGAGGGCGCGGGCGGTGTGCTGCCAGGTGTCGAGGCCGTAGCCGCCCGCCAAGACCACGACCCGCGGGGCGTCGGGGGCGAGCTCCTCGAGGTAGGTGTGGACCCTCTGATCGCGGGCGAGCATGCCGGCGCTCGAGATCCGCCAGTTGCCGAGGGGATCCTCGTCCGCCGGGTCGGTGCCGGCGACGAAGAAGACGAGCTCCGGCCGGTGCTCGCGGATCACCGCTGGCAGGTGCTCGTCGATCGCCGCGAGGTAGGCCGCGTCCTCGACGTCGGGGCCGAGCTCGACGCTGCGCGAGGCGATCGCGTCGGTCGGCCCCCAGTGCTGGTTGTGGATCGACAGCGTGAAGACGCTGCGGTCGTCGCGGAAGCACTCGCGCGTGCCGTTGCCGTCGTGGAGGTCGAGGTCGACGACGAGGATCCGCCCGCGATAGCCGCGCTCGCGGAGGCTGGCGACGGCGATCGCGACGTCGTTGATCACGCAGAAGCCCGCACCCTGCTCGGGGCTCGCGTGGTGGAAGCCGCCGCCGAGGTTGGCGACGACGTCGCGGCTGTGCAGCGCCAGCTCGGCGGCGAGGATCGTCCCGCCGGCCATGGCGCGCTGGAGGTCGAGGACCCGCTGCGCCGCGTCGCCGTCGAGCGGCTCGCCGAAGATCCGCGTGAGGCTCTCGGGCTCGGTCAGGCTGTCGAGGTAGGCGTCGCTGTGGACCCAGCGCAGCGCCTTAAACATCGCCGGCGGCGGCTCGCGGACCGAGCCGCGGCGGGCGAGGCCGGCCGCCGCGAGGGCGGTGAGGATCCGCTCGCCGCGGACCGGGTCGAAGGGCATGCCGTCCCACTCCGAGGCGTAGCCCGGGCCGTAGACCAGGCGCAGCGGCCAGCCGCGCAGGCGGGCGCGGACGCGGCGGAGCTGACGGGTGAGCGGGCGAGGGAGGCGCATCGGCGATCCGTGGGGCGGCGCGCGGCGACGTCGCGGCGCGCCGACCCTTGGCTGATACCATGCCGGGCCTATGGCGGCGACGAGAGCCGGTCGCTGGCAGGTCTGGATCGACCGCGGCGGCACGTTCACCGACTGCATCGGGCGCGACCCGACGACCGGCGCCCTGCGGGTGACGAAGCTCCTCTCGGACGACGACGACGCGCCGCTCCGGGGGATCCGCCGCCTCCTCGGCCTCGCGGAGGACGCCGCGATCCCGCCCTGCGAGGTCCGCATGGGCACGACCCTGGCGACCAACGCCCTCCTCGAGCGCAAGGGCGCGCCGACGGGGCTGATCATCAGCGAGGGCTTCGCCGACCTCCTCGAGATCGGCGACCAGTCGCGGCCCGAGCTCTTCGCCCTCGACGTCGCCCGCACGCCGCCGCTCTACGCCGCCGACGCGGTCGCCGAGGTGCGCGCGCGGATCGGCGCCGACGGGGAGCGCCTCGCCGAGCTCGACCTCGCGGAGGTCGACGCCTGCCTCGATCGCCTGCGGGCCGCCGGCGCCCGCAGCCTGGCGATCGTCCTCGTCCACGCCTACCGCGACGGCGGCGACGAGTCGGCGATCGCCGCGCGGGCGCGGGCGCGGGGCTTCGACCACGTCACCTGCTCGCACGAGGTCGTCCGCGAGCTCGGCCTCCTCGGCCGCGGCGACACGGCGGTCGTCGACGCCTACCTGACGCCGGTGCTCAGCGCCTACGTCCGTCGCCTCAGCGCCGCCCTCCCCGGGAGCCTGCTGCGGATCATGCAGTCGAGCGGCGACCTCACGGGCGCCCGCCGCTTCCGCGGGCGCGACGCGATCCTCTCGGGTCCGGCGGGGGGCGTGGTCGCGGTCGCGGCGGTCGCCAAGGCGGCCGGCGTCGACCGGGCGATCGGCTTCGACATGGGCGGGACCTCGACCGACGTCTGCCGCTGGGCGGGCGACTTTGAGCGGACCTACGAGACCCGCGTCGCCGGCGTCCGCGTGCGCACGCCGATGATGGCGATCCACACGGTGGCGGCCGGCGGCGGGTCGATCTGCGCCTACGACGGCCACCGCTTCACGGTCGGCCCCGAGAGCGCCGGCGCCGACCCGGGGCCGCTGTGCTACGGCCGCGCGGGCGCCCGCGACCTCGCGCTCACCGACGTCAACCTCCTCCTCGGGCGCCTCGTCGGCGATCGCTTCCCCTTCGCGCTCGACGAGGCGGCGGCGCGGGCCGGAGCGGCGGCGATCCTCGAGGAAGTCGGCGACGGCCGCTCCGTCGTCGACCTCGCGGCGGGCTTCTTCGCCGTGGCGATCGAGCACATGGCGGCGGCGATCCGGACGATCTCCGTCGCCCGCGGCCACGACGTCCGCAACGACGCGCTCGTCGTCTTCGGCGGCGCCGGGGGGCAGCACGCCTGCCCCCTCGCCCGCGCCCTCGGGATCCACAAGCTCGTCTTTCACCCGCTCGCCGGCGTGCTCTCGGCCTACGGCATGGGGGTCGCGCGGGTCGGCTGGCACGGCGAGGCGGACGCGGGGCGGCGGGCGCTCGAGGCGGGGCTCCTCGCCGCCCTCGCGCCGCTCTTCTCGGAGATCATCGCCCGCGGCGAGGCGCTGGTCCGCGAGCACGAGGGGCTGGGCGCCGACCGCCTCGAGGCGATCCGCCGCGTCGACCTGCGCTACCGCGGCACCGAGACGGCGCTCACCCTGACCCTTTCGCCAGGTGATGACGCTGAGGCCCTGCGCGCCCGCTTCACGGCGGCGCACCAGCGCGAGTTCGGCTACGCCCGCCCCGAGCACGCGATCGAGGCGACCACCGCGCGCGTCGAGCTCGTCGAGCGCCGGGACGACGACGCCCTCGAGGCGGACGCGGAGGCGGCCAGCGCGGAGGCGGAGGCGGACGCGAGCGAAGGCGCCCCGGAGCCCGAGCGCCTGGCGGCGATGTGGGCCGAGGGCGAGCTCCTCGCGGATGTCCCGGTCTACCGCCGCGAGGCTCTCCTTCTTCGCCCCGGCCTGCGCGTCGACGGCCCGGCGCTGATCCTCGACGCGACCGCGACGATCGCCCTCGACCCCGGCTGGACCCTCGAGGTCCGCGCCGGCGGGATCCTCGTCGCCGACGATCGCCGGCCGTCGGCGCTGGCGGCCGTCCGCCCGCGCTCCGGTGGCGCCGCGGCGCAGGTCGATCCGGTGCTCCTCGAGATCTTCGCCAACCGGATCATGGCGATCGCCGAGCAGATGGGCGTCGTCCTCCGGCGGACCGCGCTGTCGACCAACATCCGCGAGCGCCTCGACTTCTCCTGCGCCGTCTTCGACGCCGAGGGCGGCCTCGTCGCCAACGCGCCGCACATCCCGGTCCACCTCGGGGCGATGAGCGAGTCGGTGCGCGGGGTGATGGCGGCGCACCCCGACCCGCGCCCGGGCGAGGTCTTCGTCACCAACGACCCGGCGGCCGGCGGCTCCCATCTCCCAGACATCACGGTCGTCGCCCCGGTCCACGACGAGGGCGGGGCGCTGCGCTACTTCGTCGCCAGCCGCGGTCACCACGCGGACATCGGCGGGATCGCCCCGGGGTCGATGCCGCCGGACTCGACGCGCCTCGCCGATGAGGGGATCGTTCTCCGGGCGCTGAAGATCGTCGACGACGGCCGCCTCGACCGCGACGGCCTCCTCGAGGTGCTCCGCGGCGGCCCGCACCCCGCGCGGCGGCCCTTGGAGAACCTCGCCGACATCGAGGCCCAGATCGCGGCGTGTCGCACCGGCGCCCGCCTCCTCGGCGAGCTCGAGGCGCGGATGGGCGGCTCCGCGGTCGTCGCCTACATGGGCCATCTCCAGGACTACGCCGCGGCGACCGTCGAGCGGGCGATCGCCGACCTCGAGGACGGCGTCCGCACCTTCGCCGACGCGATGGACGACGGCACGCCGGTGGCCGTGACCGTGACCGTCGAGGGCGCGCGCATGCGGGTCGACTTCGCCGGCACCGGGGCGGCGGTAGGCGGCAACCTCAACGCCCCGCGGGCGGTCACCGTCGCCGCGCTCCTCTACGTTCTCCGCCTCCTCTGCGGCCGGGCGATCCCCCTCAACGGCGGCTGCCTGCGGCCCATCGACCTGCGGATCCCCGCCGGCTCGCTCCTCGATCCGCCCGCCGATCGGGCGGTCGTCGCCGGCAACGTCGAGACCTCGCAGCGCGTCGTCGACGTTCTCCTCGGCGCGCTCGGCCTCGCCGCGGCGAGCCAGGGGACGATGAACAACCTGACCTTCGGCACCGACTCGTTCGGCTACTACGAGACGATCGGCGGCGGCGTCGGGGCGACGGCGACGGCCGCAGGCGCCAGCGGGATCCACTCGCACATGACAAACACGCGGATCACCGACGTCGAGGTCCTCGAGTCGCGCTTCCCGGTGCGCGTGCGGGCCTTCGGCCTGCGCGGCGGCTCGGGCGGCGAGGGGCGTCACCGCGGCGGCGACGGCCTCATCCGCGAGCTCGAGTTCCTCGAGCCGGCGACCGTGTCGATCGTCGCCGAGCGCCGGCGGCGGCCGCCCTTCGGCCTGCGCGGCGGCGGCCCCGGGGCCCTCGGCGTCGACACCTGCAACGGCGAGCCCCTCGGCGGCTCGGCGACGATCTCGGTCGTCGCCGGCGATCGGGTGCGGATCGCCACGCCGGGGGGCGGCGGCTACGGGGCGCCGAGGCCCGCCGGACGGGACGTCCGGGACGCCCCTGGAAGAAGCGCAGGCTGACCGGCGCGTGCCCCCGCGCGCGCCCGCGGGAGGGTCGGCCCCGGCTCCACCGGCTCCACCGGCTCCACCGGCTCCACCGGCTCCCACAGGCGGACCTCGGCGGCTCCGCGCCTCCGCCGACGTGGCGAACGTCCACATCACCCCGTGGGTCCTCGGCGACCACGAGCGGCGGTACGGCGCCCTCTGCCGCGAGCCGGCCGACGACCGCCGCGCGGGACCACCCCGAGCCCGCGCCGCAGGCTGCTAGCCGGGGAAAATGTCGCCCTGCGCCCGCGCCTTTTGCCTCCACCGGAGGCCTAGAGTAAGGTCTGCCCGCCCATGCTCGAAGCCGTGATCCCCTACCTCACCATGCCGGAGAAGACGCTCGTCGATCTCCCCGTGATCGGCCAGCTCAAGCTCCAGGTCTTCGGACCCCTGGTGGCGATCGGGGTGCTCATAGCGATGCAGCGCGTGCTCACCTACGCGAAGCAGAAGGACATGGACGAGTTCATGGTCCGCGACCTGATGTTCTGGGTCCTGGTCTTCGGCTTCACGATCTCGCACTGGGTCTCGGTCATCTTCTACTTCCCGCAGGACGTCATCAAGAACCCGTGGCTCCTGCTGATGATCTGGAACGGCCTGTCGTCGGTCGGCGGCTTCTTCGGCGCCCTCGTCGGCGTCTGGTGGTTCGCGCGCAAGCACAACCAGCCGCGCCTGCCGCTCATCGACGCCCTCGTCTTCGGCTTCGTCACCGGCTTCACCTTCGGGCGCCTCGGCTGCTCGCTCGTCCACGACCACCCGGGGACTTTTGTGGAGAACCTGCCGTCGTGGCTGAGCTGGCTCGAGGTCATGGCGGTCGGCCCGTGGCCTGGGACCGGCGGCCGCTTCCGCCTCGACCTCGGCCTCCTCGAGTTCCTCTACGACGTCGGCATCGTCATCTTCGTCTACCTGATCTACGGCTGGAAGAAGGACCGGCGGCCGGGGCACCTGACGGGCCTCGTCTGCATGCTCTACGCGCCCTACCGCTTCCTCCTCGACTTCGCCCGCGGGCCGCAGGACCCGCGCTACCTCGGGCTGACCACCGCCCACTACGCGACCCTCGCCCTCTTCCTGATCGGCGTCTACCTGATCTTCATCCGCAAGGAGAAGCCGGAGGACCGCAAGTGGGCGAAGGACTCCGTGCGGATCGCCGCCGAGAAGAAGGCCGCCGAGGCGCGCGCCGCCGAGAACGAGCAGCCGGCGACCAAGGCGAGCACCTAGGCTCCGCGGCTGCCCACAAGAAAGAGGACCCCGGCGAGCGCCCGCTCCCGGGGTCTTTTTCAATTGTCGTCGTACGCGCGGGCGCTGAGGCTCGGGGGCGCGCGCGCACGTAACGGCCGCGCACGCGCACGCCACGGCCGTCGGTCCTCCCCGATCCGCCAGGAGCGGCCGCTAGCGCTGGAGGTCGCCGATCCGCAGCGACGACGACGACTTCTCGATCGCCGCGGCGAGGCTCCGACCCCAGGTCGTGCTCTCGCTCGCCCGCTGGTAGCGGACCGGCAGGCGGATCATGAACGCGGTGCCGGCCCCGACCTCGCTGTGGACCTGGATGTCGCCGCCGAGCTTACGCGCGAGCCGGCGGGTGATCGTCAGGCCGAGGCCGGAGCCGGTGTGGCGGCGGCCGAGCTCGGAGTCGATCTGCGAGAACGCGTCGAAGAGCTTGGCGAGCTCCGCCGGCGACATGCCGATGCCGCTGTCCTGGACCTCGAAGACCAGGCACGAGAGCGCGCCGAGGTCCTCGTGGCGCAGGCTCAGGTCGATGGTGCCGTTCTCGGTGAACTTCGCCGCGTTGCTGACGAGGTTGAAGATGCACTGGCGGATCTTGGTCTGGTCGCTGTACATCGACACCGGCTCGCGGTCGATGGTCAGGCGCAGGACGTTGCCCTGGCGCTCGACGAGCGGCTGGGCGACGGTGACGACGTCGCGCAGCATCGCCGCGACGTCGAAGTCCTCGAGCGAGAGCTTGAGCCGGCCGGACTCGATCTTCGACAGGTCGAGGATGTCGTTGATCAGCTCGAGGAGGTGGCGGGCCGAGCGGACGACGGCGTCGGCGTCGGCGGCGAGCTGCTCGTTGTTCTCGTCGGTCGCGTCCTCGCGGATCAGCTCGCTGTAGCCGATGATCGCGTTGAGGGGCGTGCGCAGCTCGTG
>JAGQIT010000998.1 GCA_020431135.1 Myxococcales bacterium
CCGCGATGCGCCACCACAAAACCGCGCTCCTGGGCGTCCTAATCCCCCTCCTGGCCGCCTGCGGCGACGACGTCTCGACCTCGGAGGGGACGACCGACGCGAGCGCCACGAACACGACCGCGAGCACGAGCGCCTCGGCGACGTCGGCCACGACGACCTCCGGGACGACGACGACGGGCGGGTCGGCGACCAGCGACGCCACAGGGGAGTCGACGTCGACGGGGGGGACGTCCTCATCGACGGGCGAGCCGACCACCACCGACGCGACGACGGGGACGAGCGACGCGACGACGGGGACGAGCGATCCGACCTTGGGGACGACGACGGACGATCTCTTCTGTCCGCCGGGCTCGACGATCTGTGCGGACGCCGGCAGCTACCAGGTCTGCGACGACGACGGCGCGGCCTACGGCGACCCCGTCGCCTGCGCGGAGGCGGAGAGCTGCAAGGACGGCGCCTGCCTGTCCCTGTGCGACGCCGCCGAGGCCGAGCCGAGCTCGATCGGCTGCTCGTTCTTCGCCAACCGGATGGACAACCTCTACGAGAACCAGCCGGACTCGCTGATCGTCGGCAACATCAGCGAGGCGCTGACGGCCAGCGTCCAGCTCTACTTCGTCCCCGACAACTCGAACGCCGAGATGGCGATGGGCGCACCGGTGATGGTGCCGCCCGGCGGGACCCACACCTTCTCGCTCGGCAACCAGCAGATCGAGTCGATCACGACGATCCGCAAGGGCGGCGTCTACCGGGCCGAGAGCGACATCCCGGTGGTCGCCTACCTCCACTCGCCGATCGGCGCGCAGGTCAGCAACGACGCGTCGGTGCTCCTCCCCGAGCACGCGCTCACCGGCAACTACGTCGTCGCCTCGTACCCGGGCACCTACCCGAACCACTACCCGAGCTACTTTACGGCGATCGGCACCGAGGACGCGACGACCCTGCACCTCAAGGCGGGGATCGCCACGAAGGGCGGCGGCGGGGTGCCGGCGCTGGCGAAGGGCGCCGAGGCGGACGTCGCCCTCGATCGCTTCGACACCCTGAACGTGGTCGTCGACGTCGATTACAGCGACCTCTCGGGGACGCTGATCACCGCCGACAAGCCCGTGTGGGTGATCGGCGCGACCGAGTGCGGCAACGTGCCGATGTACCCGGTGATCTACTGTGATCACCTGCAGGAGGTGCTGATCCCCCTCGAGTATTGGGGGGAGAAGTACGTCGGCCCGCACGCGCCGAAGCGCGGCAATGAGACCTACTACTGGCGGGTCTACGGCGGCGACGAGAACGTCACGGTGACGACGACGCCGGCGCAGGACGGCTTCCCGGTGACGGTGAGCAAGGGCGAGTACTATCAATTCGCCACCAAGGAGAGCTTCGTCTTTGAGGGCGACGGGCCGTTCATGCCGGTGCAGTACATGGAGGGGCAGAACGGCGGCGGCGGGATCGGCGATCCGTCGATGTACCAGATGGTCCCGGTCGAGCAGTTCCTCGACTCCTACGCCTTCGTCACCGGCACCGGCTACGACGTCCACTACGCCCAGATCATCCGCCCTGAGGGCGGCCCGGAGGTCGAGGTCGACGGTCAGGTGGTGACCGGCTACTACAACGTCGGCGGCTACGAGATCGCCGACTGGAAGATCGGCGAGGGGGCCCACCTGGCGACGAGCGCCGGCGCCTTCGGGATCCTCCAGGCCGGCTACACCAACGCCACTTCGTACGCCTACCCGGGCGGGCTCAAGCTCAAGGTGATCAACCCGCAGTAGCGGCCGCCGAGGCGCCACGTCGCCGCGCCACGTCGCCGCGCCAGAAAATGGGAGAGGCGACGCCCGTCGGGCGTCGCCTCTCGTCTGCGCGTCGTCTGAGGGGACCTCAGCCCATGCACTTGCTGGTGTCGAACTCGCAGGTGTCGCTGCACCCGAGCTTGCCCATGCCGAGGCCGAGCGACATGCAGCTCTGGTTGTTGAGGTTGGCGCCCTCGCAGTCCTCGCCCTCGCCGATGAAGTTGTCGCCGCAGACGGCCTCGTCGAGGCAGCCCTCGGTGACGACGGCGCAGGCGTCGTCGCAGGCCAGGTCGCCGCCGCCAGCGAAGCCGAGGGAGACGCAGGTGTCGCCGCCGAAGTTGTCGTTGTCGCAGGTCTCGTTCTCGCCGATCCAGCCGTCGCCGCAGACCTCGTCGGCGACGCAGTTCCCGGTGTCGAGGGCGGAGCAGGCGTCGGTGCACAGGAGGAGGCCGCCGCCGGGGAAGCCCTGCGAGATGCAGGTCTCGCCGCCGAAGTCCTCGCCGTCGCAGAGCTCGGTGGCGCCGATGAAGCCGTCGCCGCAGACCTCCTCCTCGAGGCAGAGGGTCGCGTCGAACATGCAGGTGTCGCCGCAGGCCAGGATGCCGCCGCCCATGTAGCCCTGGGAGACGCAGGTCTCCTCGCCGAGGTCGTCGCCGTCGCAGTCCTCGAGGCCGGTGATCGCCTCGTCGCCGCAGACGTCGAAGCAGCCGCTGGTGTCGAACTCGCAGGTGTCGCTGCAGGCGAGGTCGCCGTCGGCGAAGCCGATCGACGCGCAGGTCTGGCCCATGAGGTCGTCGCCCTCACAGGACTCGGTGGCGCCGATGAAGCCGTCGCCGCAGACCTCGTCCGCGAGGCACTCGTCGGTGACCAGCGCGCAGGCGTCGTCGCAGCCCAGGACGCCGCCGCCGTCGAAGCCGGCGGAGACGCAGGTCTGGCCGCCGAGGTCGTCGCCGTCGCAGGCCTCGTCGCCGGCCGACGCCGCGACCCCGTCGCCGCAGATCGGCAGGCACTGCGGGTGACCCTCGCAGTCGGCGCAGGCGCAGCCCTCGTTGTAGGGGTCGCAGAGGCCGTCGTTGTTGCAGTTGTCGGGGCTGCTGCAGAACGAGTCGCCAGAGCACTCGCCGCACACGCAGTCGTCCTCGAGGGTGCACATGCCGTCGAGGACGCAGCCGACGCACTCGCAGGCGTCCGCGTCGCCGGCGCCGCAGCTCGGGTTCATCAGCGCCGTGTCGTCGCAGATGAGCTCGCCGACGCAGGCCGAGGTGTCGATCTTGCACGCGTTGTCGCAGCCAAGGTCGCCGCCGATGAAGCCCTCGGAGACGCAGGTCGCGTCGCCGAGCGCGTCGCCGTCGCAGGCCTCGCCGTCGTCGATGACACCGTCGCCGCAGACCGGGCCAGCCGCGGTCGTGCCCGTCGTGGTCTCGCCTGCGGTGGTGGTGGTCGTCGTCGTCGCGCTGGTCGACGTGGTGGTCGTCTCGCCGCCGGTGGTGGTGGTGGCGGAGGTCTCCATCATCGTGTCGTCGCCGCAGCCGCCGAACGCGACGGTCAGGGTCAGGGCGGCGATGCGGAGGAGGAGCGAGGGGCGAGGGATCATCTCAAGCTTGGTCATGTTGGAGGTCCTGGTTGGGGCCGTCAGCGCGTCGGGCCGCGGCAGGAGGTCGTTGTACATGCCAGGGTCGCGGCGAACAACGCAACGACAAAGACGGGTGTTGGAGGTGTGGCGCGTCGGGGGCCGGGTCGCGGGGCGAAGCGGCCGCGTGACGGCGTACTGCGCCGCGGCGTCGCCACCTCGCGGGAGCAGCCGCGCGGTCGAGGTGGGGGGGAGCGACCTCTATCCGGGCGACGAAGTGTGGCGTAGCTCTCGTCGTCGGCGCTGACGCGGCGACGTCGGGTCGCACGACGACGGGCGCTCGCGCCTCGCTGTGCGGCTCGCAGGTCCGCGTAGTCGGCGACGTACGGCGTCGGCGCGGGGCTCGGCCGCGCGGGTGCTCGGACGTCGTCGCGCGGGCGCGGACGGTCGCGGAGCCGCGCGCACGCGGGCGCCCGTCGGCGCCGCTTGCATGGCCTCGAGATCCCGCCGATCCTCGGCGAGTGACCGACGACGAGCTCAAGACGGCGGTCATCGGCGACTCCGAGGAGGCGGCGACCTGGCCGCGCGGCGGGTCGACGCAGGCCGCAGAGGAGCACGTCGCCGGGCGGCTCCTCGATCGCTTCCTGATCGTCCGCAAGGCGGGGGAGGGGGGCCTCGGCAAGGTCTTCGTCGCCTACGACCCAGAGCTCGATCGCAAGGTCGCGCTCAAGCTCCTGAAGGCGCGAGGCGGGGCCGAGGCCGCGTCGGTCGGCCGTCAGATGCTCCAGCGCGAGGCCCAGGCGATGGCCAAGCTGGCCCACCCTAACGTCGTCACTGTCTACGACGTCGGCGTCGTCGGCGAGGAGGTGTTCGTCGCCATGGAGTACGTCGAGGGCGAGACCCTGCGCGACTGGCTGCGCAGCGCGGTCCGCTCGCGCGAGGCGATACTCGACGTGATGCTCCAGGCCGGGCGAGGCCTCGCGGCGGCCCACGCCGCGGGGATCGTCCACCGCGACTTCAAGCC